>JAKJAE010000346.1 GCA_022707665.1 Chloroflexota bacterium | reverse complement strand
ATTATGGCGCGTGGCTGTCCAGAGGGTCCGGTCCAACAGTTTGAACAAGTCCCGTCCGGGCCGATTCCAAGACCACCAGAAATTATAGGCCAACTCCCCAAGCCGCGCGAGGCGCGGCGTTAGCTTCTCTGCGATCAACGTGCTCTCTCGTATCTCCACTCCACTATCCCCCAACCGTATATAGATTTCCCACAGGGCATCGATGCGCCGATACCCGGATATGATCAAGCTGCACGAAGTATGTCACGGACGAATGACAACCACCAATATCAACATCAGCAGTCCGATGACGGCAAACTCCACGATAATCTGGCGCGTCAGCCGCCCCAGCAGGTACTGATAGCCTATTCCTCCCCAGATATACAGCCCCAGCGTCAGCACTGTCGCCGCAGTCCACGTCGAGATCGGCCAGTATCCCAGAATCCACGCCAACTCCCCTTCCAGAACCCCGATCGTACCGCTGTAGAGCAACACGATGCCAATCGGAGCGCCGGTTGCACTCAGGAGATCGAGAGCCAGCAAGCCGCTCAACACGAACACCAGGGGCGCTATTACCAGCCCGCGTCCTTCCTGGCTGAGGCTCATGCTGAACAACACAAACCCCATCAGATAATCAACGACGTTCAGCACGGTTCGAGCGCCCGGGTACGCCGGTTGCTGAGGCGATACGGCCTGATAGCTCAGATGGACCAGAACGCCGATCGCGGCGCCACCGGAGAGCAACACGGCCAGCCAGAGGGGCCACGTTGCTGCCTGAATCAGGAAAATGGAGATCAGGAGCGCTCCGATCGACGGCGTGATCAGCGCGAGGAGTAGTGGACGTTCGCGGCTCTCACGCAGAGGGTGATCCTGAACGATCGCGAGCGTACCGGTGGCGACGAGCCCCACGACAAGCAGCGTCAGAAGCGTGCCACCGCCGAGGCTAAACCCCAAGGGCGACCCGAAGACCTGAGCGACACCCCAATTCAGGGTGGGTAACTCGACAAAACGAAAGAGCGTCACACTGGAGAGGGTGACAGCTAGCAACACACTGAGCCTACCCCGTTCCGGCCTGAGACGCTCTCGAGCTCGATCTGGCATGCAGCTATTGTACCGGTCTGCGGCTGAGTGTCAACCTGCCGTCTTCGAACTGCAACTTTCTTTGCGTTCGTTGATCACTGGCTCCGGCGATATCACATTCCGTTCTATCCCGGGGGCCAACCGAATCGACGCCCTCCCAGGATGTGCAGGTGCAGGTGATCCACACTCTGCCCGCCATCGATGCCGGCATTGATCACGAGACGATAGCCCATTTGAGTAAGTCCCTCTGACTCAACGATCGTTCGCGCCGCCCAGAGCAGTGCACCCAGAAGCTCCGCCCCATCGGCTCCAAGCTCCGTCAGATCACGCACGTGCCGGTTAGGAACGACCAACACATGACATGGGGCTTTAGGGGCAATGTCACGGAAAGCTGTCACCCACGCATCATGGTAGATGACGTCGGCCTCGACCTTGCCCCTTACGATGTCACAGAAGACACAGGGAGTCTCCAATCGACCGCTATGCCTACTTGAGATCCTTGGTGAGAATATCGAGGAACTCGCGGTTGGTGCGCGTCTTGCGCATCTGTGCCAGAAGCGCCTCGTGGGCTGCGGTGATGTCATAGCCCTGCGTCGTCGCAGTGCCGGTCATCATCTGAGAGATCATCCGGCGCATCAGCCAGACCTTGCGCAGTGTCTCCTTATCCAGCAGCAATTCCTCACGGCGGGTGCCAGAACGGATGATATCGAAGGCCGGGAAGATGCGCCGCTCCTCGAGCTTGCGATTGAGGTGTAGCTCCATATTGCCTGTGCCCTTGAACTCCTCGTAGATCATGTCGTCCATCCGGCTACCCGTATCGATCAGGCAGGTCGCCAAGATGGTCAGGCTTCCCCCTTCCTCGATGTTGCGCGCAGCGCCAAAGAAACGCTTGGGCGGATAGAGCGCTGCCGGGTCGAGACCACCAGACAGCGTGCGCCCGCTGGGCTGAACCACCAGGTTATAGGCCCGGGTCAGGCGCGTCAGGCTATCCATCAGAATCACGACATCACGCCCAACCTCTACCAGGCGCTTTGCCCGGTGCAGCGCCATCTCCGCAACATGGGCTTGGTGCTCGACCGCCTCGTCAAACGTGGAGCTCACCACCTCGGCGTCAACCGAGCGGTCCATATCGGTGACCTCTTCGGGACGCTCGCCAATGAGCACGACCATCAGGTGCACATCCGGATGGTTGGCCGAGATACCGTTAGCCACCTTCTTCAGCACCGTGGTCTTGCCAGCCTTGGGCGGAGAGACGATCAGACCACGCTGTCCAAAACCAATGGGAGCAACGAGCTCCAGGAGACGCTGCGTGAGCATGCGCGGGCCCGTGTTCAGGTTGAACCCCTTGTTAGGGAAGATCGGGGTCAGCTGCTCGAAATTCGGACGCAGCTTCGCCAGCTCCGGATCCATACCGTTTACGGCCTCAATACGCAGCAGGCTCCGGTATTTCTCAGTGTCTTTGGGCGGACGCACCTGGCCCGCGACCATGTCACCACTCCGCAGGCCGAAGCGCCGGATCTGGCTCTGCGACACATAGACATCGTCGGGGCCAGGCGCATAGCGCGCGGAACGGAGGAATCCCATGCTGTCATCGGTGATCTGAAGGATCCCACCGCCGAAGCTGAATCCCTCACGCTCGGCCTTGGTCCGCAACAGGAGCAGAATCAGGTCGTCTTTTTTCAGCCCGCTATAGCCGGTAACCCGGTAGTCGCGCGCCAACTCGCGCAGTTGCTGAAGGCGCATGCGCTCCAGATCGGCCATGTCGAGCTTGCGCAATACATCAACCGATGCGCCGCTGGAAGGCTTACTCTTGGGCGCCGCACTTTCTTCGGGCTTGGGCTCCACGGCCACAACAATTGGTTCTTCTTCAGGCTCCGAGAACTCAAACTCGTCCTCAGCTTGGGGTTTCACTACCGACTCCACGTCATCCCTCCTCCACGATTATCAACCTGACCACACGACCCGGGTGCCGTCGAAGCACACACGATCGGGAACAATCACGACCTGTGGTTGCAGCAACCTAGCGCAACCACTGTGCCAACACATAACCAATGATGCCCGCCCAGAGCAAACTATCGATGCGGTCCAACATACCCCCGTGGCCCGGAATGAGCCTGCTGGTATCTTTGACCGCCACCTCGCGCTTCATCATCGACACCAGGAAGTCACCCGCATAGGTGAGCGTGGCGGCCTGGCCAAAGATGAGGTGGCCCACCCATGCCATCAAAAGCCCGGCGAGTGGTCCGCTGGCCACCTGAGCAGCATATCCTTCCCAGCTCTTGCCGGGGCTGATCGTCGGCGCCATCTTGTGCCGGCCATAACGGCGCCCCACAAAGTAGGCTGCCGAATCACCCACCCACACCGCGACAAACGCGCTCAGCGTCCACCAGAACCCATCGGGTATCGCCCGTAGCGCGATCAGATAGGCTCCTGCAAGACCAAGG
>JAKJAE010000345.1 GCA_022707665.1 Chloroflexota bacterium | reverse complement strand
CGCCGGAGCTCTCTGCAATGTACCAGACCCCGCCGTCTATCGGGACATCCACAGTCCCTTGCTTAACCAGGCCGCCTGATGGGATGCCGTGTCCAAGCTCCAACGGGAAACTTGACGCTGCCACGATAGGCCCTCCTGTGCTTATGTCTAGAGTGTGAGGTCGATCACCCGCCGCTCCGCCATCGCCCGGTCAGCCGTGAACCCGATCAGATGGCCAACCACTGAATCGTCGAGGCTCGTCGTCGAGATCGAGGGCGCTTCGCCCCGCACGACGCGCAAGAAGTCCTCGACCAGCCGCAGATCGCCACCCCCGTGATGGTCCGAGGTACACGACGCGTGATCACCGACGGATAGGTCGACAAGCTCCTCGGTATACTCCCAGGTCTGACCTCCCGATGACCGTGGATCAATCCGCCGAACCACAAAGCGATTGTCTTCGAAAGTGCCCTGAATCTCACCTCGCGTGCCAACCAGGTGGATCGATCGCAAGGGTCGGGCCGCCCCGCCTACCATGTTGTGCGTCGCCGTCGAGCCATCCTCGAAGTCGACCACGACCGACTGGTGGTCGACAACCTGCGTGTCACACTTCCAGACGCACCGCCCGTACGGACTGTCGGTTGCGAGATATGCGGCCTTCTCCTCCAGGGTCGGTTCTCCCGGCGTATGGAGGCCATCCCAGACATAGAAGTTGCGGCGATCGTCGAGGTCGAGATAGTGCTTACGGGCTGAGAAAATGCACTCGGGCTCAATGGCACAGTCCAGGAGACAGCGCGTCCCGGCCCCTTTTGGAGCACGGTCGGGACGGAACTGGAAGTTACTGCCAAAGCTTGCGACAGCACGTGGCTTGATCCCACTCTTCATCCAAGCCATAAGATCCAGATCGTGGCTGCACTTGGCCAACAGCATCGACGCATGACCGCCCTCGGCACGAGCCCATTTGCCCCGCACGTACGACACAACCATATGGTGGTATGTCACGTGTTCGGCCGTCTGCATGCTGATGACGTCCCCTATCTCGCCATCAAGGACAAGCCGCCGAATGGCGGCATAGAACGCCGCAAAACGCAGCACGTGGCAGATCATCACATGGCGCTCGTGAGTCTGCGCAGCCTTCACGAGGTCCCACATCTCGGACTCGGAGACGGCAAAGGGCTTTTCCAACAGCATATCGTACCCGGCCTCGAGCAGCGGTAACGACGTCGCTACGTGCTGGTGGTCCATCGTACCATTGATGGCAACGTCGGCGAACCTGGGCCGCCTGGCTGCCTCTTCGGCAGTAGGAAAGCAGAATTCCGACGGAAGACCGTACAACCGCTGTGTCATCTCGCGACGGTGCGGGTCCGGCTCCGCCACACCAACGATCTGCAGTTCATCGGGATGATATTGAGCATAGGACGCGTAGATCAGTCCCCGCTGTCCTGCTCCAACAACTAACGCTCGAATGGGTGATGGCATGACAACATCCTGCATTGTATGGGTCTGGAGATAGACGCGCTGCCCCCGGGTCGGAGCCTGGGCGCAGCGCGCAGTTCGCTAGAGGCGAAACAGGCGGGCGATGTTACCGCCCATGATCAGGTCGGCCTCAGCCGGTGTCACCTCGTCCGCGAGCAACGCATCGTACATCGCCCGGACAACGTGCGGCCGCCGGAAGGGTGCATCCGAGCCGAAACAGACACGGTCTGCGCCCAATGCCTTGACCGCAAAGAGAATCGCCTTGTCATCCGTGGCACTGCCGATCAGGACCATGTTCGGGCATTCCTGTGCCACTTCCACCACAGCGCGATTCATGTCCCAGTTGGTCATGCCCATGTGCACCATCAGGATCGTCATTTCCGGATAGAGCTGGGCGACTTTCCGCGCTCGCAATGGATGGGTGCGCTCATACGCATCAGGCCCAATGTGAAAGGCCAGGATCTTCCCTGTCCTGGCGATGGTCTCAATCACGGGCAATGCCAACACTCGGTCATCGATCGTGAAATCGTTCTGAGCGCCGTTGAGCTTCACGCCATAGAATCCGTACTCCTCGGTGCACACCCGAACCATTTCCTTCGCGTGTTCGACGCTCACCGTCGGGTCGGCCCAGCCGAATCCCAGGATCTTGTCAGGATACTGGCGCATCGCATCGTAGACATAACGGTTGTGGGCTTCAATGCCCGTGCCATGATAGTCGGGCCTAAGCCAGGTCAGGGTCTTGTCTACCCTGGCCCGTTCCATTCGCCTGAGATGCTCCTCCAGAGCGAAGTCGCCCCCTGTCGGGGCGATGTGGGTATCAGCATCAATGACCATCATCTCAAAGAGACCTCCTATACCCTATGAGTGGTGACCGGGTACAGCCGGTCCCCCTCATCAGCCAAGCTCAATGTGTTCCTGATTATAGAGCAGCGATCCGGCACTTCAATAGCCGTCAGAGCCCCAGTCGAACACGTCCAACCGGCCACGTCACTTGCCGCACGCTCGATGTGCATTGGCAGCCTCCTCAGCACTAGCTCATCGTGACGTGAACAGCCACCTCCTTGATCCCATCCACAGGCAAGGGCACAACAGTTCCCCCAATCGGGTGCCCATCGACCGCCAACGCAATGCTGTTCCCCGCACCCTTTCGCTCAACGGTGATGTTGTAGGTCACACCGCGGAACACGCGCTTCGCCGTGAAGCCGTCCCAGTTCGACGGGATCACGGGTGCGACCTCGAGTCCTGAGTAGGTCGGTCGAATGCCCAGAATCCATTGGGTGATCGCGACGTAGTTCCACGCCGCCGTGCCAGTCAACCAGGAGTTCTTGGCCTCTCCGTGCTTCGGCGTGTCGCGCCCGGCAATCGTCTGGGCATAGACGTACGGCTCACAACGATGCAGATCGCTGATTTCTTCCCGCGCAGAGGGGTTGATCCGTGTGTAGTAATCAAACGCTGCGTCACCACGTCCGACCAGGGTCTCCGCGATCATGATCCAGGGGTTGGTATGGCAGAAGTTGCTCGCGTTCTCCTTGAAACCCGGCGGGTAAGAACTGATCTCGCCCAATCGAACCTGATATCGAGAGAAGGCGGGTTGCTGGAGCAGGATCCCGTGCTCCGTAGCCAGGCGCTCCCGGACCGAGTCGAGGGCCATCACAGCCCTTCCGTCTTCAATTCCCAACCCTGCCATGATGCAGATACCCTGAGGCTCGATGAAAATCTGGCCCTCGTCACACGAGGCGGATCCGATCACTTGGCCAAACGCATCGTAGGCACGCCGGAACCATGCGCCATCCCACCCATGGTCCCAAACAGTGGCCTCCACTTCACGGTAGGTCCGTGCCTCTTCTGGCAGTCCTCGTGCAACTGCGATGTCTGCCAGCTCCTTCGCCGCGAGACAGAACAACCCACCGATGAAGACCGACTCCGCTACCGTACCGTCCATCTTGAGCGGGGCAACCTGAAACGATTGGCCGGGCTCGTCAGTGAAGACATTCAGGTTCAAGCAGTCGTTCCAGTCTGCGCGCCCGATCAGCGGCAATCCGTGGGGGCCAAGGTGGTCCAGCGTGTA
>JAKJAE010000344.1:3247-3536 GCA_022707665.1 Chloroflexota bacterium | reverse complement strand
TACGATATGTTTGCTGTCGGGCCAAGCTTGGCACGAGCTGAGGCGCGGTCACGACTGGATTTGCCTGGCCAGGCGAAAGTGGTGCTGTTCTTTGGACTAGTGCGAGAGTACAAAGGGCTTATGGATCTCTTGGAGGCGATGCCTCGCGTGGTGCGTGAGGCCAGCGATGTGCTTCTGGTCATCGCGGGCGAGTTCTGGGAGGAACGTGATCTCTATCTGCAGCGGATTGCCCGACTGGGCATCGAGAGTTTCGTACGAATCCATGACCGCTATATCCCGAACGAAGAGG
>JAKJAE010000344.1:0-3210 GCA_022707665.1 Chloroflexota bacterium | reverse complement strand
TGACGTCGTCGTCGCACCACATCGTCGAGCAACCGGGAGCGGTGTGGTTCAGATGGCCATCGGCTTCGGAGTGCCTCTAGTCACCACCCTCGGCTCACACTTCGAGGGCCTCCAGATACCTCGCTGCCTCCGGATTATCCCGCCCAGTGATAGTGCTGCCCTTGCCCGTGAACTGGTCAGCCTCCTGTGCATGCCCAATCTTGAGTCGTGCGAGGCGGAGATGTCTAGCCTGCGTGACGAGTTCTCATGGGATCGGCTTGTCGGGCCACTGGAGCGGATTGCTCGCGAGGCAGCGTGAAGATCACCTTTCTGTTGACTCAGAGCCTCGAGAGCCCATCAGGGTTAGGACGATATTGGCCGGTTGCCAAGGAGCTGCGGCGTCTTGGTCATCGTGTGACCATACTGGCCCTGCACCATGACTGGAAGAGTCTCACCCAGCGTCGGTTTGTGCGTGATGGCGTCGAGGTCCGGTACGTGGGCCAGATGCACGTCCGCAAAGTGGGCGACACAAAGCTCTACTTTGGCCGTCTGGAACTGCTGACGGTAGTCGTGCGTGCAACACTGGGACTGCTTTGCGAGGCGCTGCGAGTATCGACGGATGCCTACCATGTGGGTAAGCCTCATCCGATGAACGGCGTAGCTGGCCTTGTTGCGAGCCGGTTGCGCCGCAAGCCGCTCTACCTCGACTGTGATGACTACGAGGCTGCTTCGAACCGCTTTGGCGGTGAGTGGCAGAGGCGCATCGTGGCCTTTTTCGAGGACCGCCTGCCGCGCTATGCCGATGGTGTTACAGCCAACACCAAGTTCACCGTCAGACGACTGCTTAGCCAACTGGGGTGTCGGAGCGATCGTGTGTTCTACGTACCGAACGGGGTAGATCGCGAGAGATTCAGTGCGCCAGACCCTGTGAGAGTCTCTGAGCTCGCTAGGGAGCTCGCGATCGGCAACAGCCTTGTCGTTCTGTATGTGGGGAGCTTGAGCCTCGCTAGTCATTCTGTGGACTTACTAGTCGACGCGTTCCCCTATGTTCTGGCCTCCTGCAGCAGCGCAGTCTTGGTTCTTGTAGGGGGCGGAGAAGACATCCTAGTGCTCAAGAGAAGGGCCTCGGAACTGGGCATCAGCCAGTCGGTGCGGTTTGTAGGAAGAGTAGCGCCGGACCAGGTCTCAGCTTACTACAGCCTGGCTCACGTTGTGGTTGACCCGGTGGCTGACGATCAGGTAGCAGAAGCTCGTTCACCTCTGAAGGTTGTCGAGAGCTTGGCCTGTGGAACCCCCGTCGTGACGGGCGACGTTGGTGATCGACGTGCGATGCTGAGCAATGGTGAGCTCGGGTTCATCACCGCACCAGGTGCTGCAGCCGAACTCGCCGAGGGAGTCGTGAGGCTGCTGTGCGATGCTAGTGAGCGTGCGCGGGCGTCGGCGGCGGCTCTAGTATTGCGCGACGCGTGGTACTGGGACCGTCTCGTCTGGGCGTTTGCGCAGGTGTATCGCCATTACTGACGACGAGAAACACATGGCTCTGGAGACCGGCGTTACACTGCCCTGCCATACTACGCCCTTGGTTAGCATAGTGGTACTCAACTGGAACGGGCTCCAGGACACGGTGGACTGTCTGGCAAGCCTGGACCGCATCACCTATCCTAATCTGGATGGGTGGGTGGTGGATAACGGTTCTTCTGACGGATCGTCGGAAGCTATCCAGAGCCAATTCCCAACGGTGCGACTCATCAGGAATTCCAGGAACCTTGGGTTCGCGGGGGGCATCAACGTGGGAATCCGAGCTGCGCTCGACAACGGTGCCGCGTATGTCTTCTTGCTTAATAATGACACTATAGTCGCTCCGGATGTGGTGGATCGGTTGCTCGACGGCATGTGTGTAGATTCCCAGATAGGAGTTGTAGTGCCGAAGATCGTCTATCATAGAGCGCCGGAGAGAATCTGGTCTGCGGGAGCCCGTTGGGCGACGTTGCCTCCGCGAGTCAAGCTCATCGGCTACGGTAAGTCCAGTGATGACAGGCATTACTGTGAGCCGTATTTCCTCCACTATGCGACTGGGTGCGCTCTGCTCGTGAATGGCCGCACATTTGCCAGAGTGGGGCTCTTCGACGAATGCTTCTTTATGTACCAAGAGGACTATGACTTTGCACGCCGTGTGTGTAAGGCTGGGCTCAGGGTGTATTATGAGCCCCGGGCCATCGTGTATCACAAGGTCTCTCAAGGATTAGGAGAGAACTCGGCGCGTAAGTGGTACCACTGGAGTCGGAGTTCCGTGTTGTTCTATCGCAAGCATTTCCCTACGCTCTATCTAGTCTGGTTCGCTTTGTGGACAGTTGCCCGGGAGATCGCAAAAGCGAACTGGGGCATCTTGCCGGCATTCGCACGAGGTTTCTGTGATGGCCTTACCTCGTGGGAAAGGACAAGGTCTGGTACGTATGGAGATCACGGCGTGTAGCCTGTGCGGTTCATCGCGGGCATCCCCTTACCTGAATCGGCGCGATCGCTTTGGCAACGAGGTCTTCACCTATGTGAAGTGTGACGTATGCGGTCTCATCTATCTCAATCCGCGACCTCAGCCAACTCAGATTCTCCGTTACTATCCGGAAGAATACGAGGCCCACCGATCTGATCACAGCTCGGGAATGTGGCCGAAATCGCGACAAGGGCGCGCAATGCGTATCTTGCGCGGGGTGGTAGAGGAACACATCCGGAGTGGTGTCCTCCTGGACGTGGGGTGTGCCACCGGCGAGTTCCTGGTGGAGATGCGGAACCATGGCTGGTCCGTACGTGGTATCGAGCTCAGCCCGTTGGCAGCAGCCGCTGCGCGGCAGCGGTATGGTCTCGAAGTGCACACGGGATCTGTTGCTGACTACGATGGTGATACTACTGAGTACGATGTTATCACTCTCTGGGATGTACTCGAGCATCTGTACTCGCCTCTTGAGACCCTCGCAGCTCTTCGCCGACTTCTAGCCAAAGACTCTCGGTTGGTCTTTTCCGTCCCCAACTTGCAGAGTTACGATCGGCATCTGTTTGGATCGCAGTGGATCGGATGGGATGCGCCGAGGCACTTGTGTCTTTTTGAAGATAGCGTTTTGGTCAGGCTCATGGCCCGGGTAGGTTTGGAGATTGTCGAGCGGAGATGCGCCTTGGGCGGTCCCGGCGCTTTCTTGTTGAGCCTTCACACGTGGGCTGAGGCGAGATGGGGACGCC
>JAKJAE010000343.1 GCA_022707665.1 Chloroflexota bacterium | reverse complement strand
GGGGGTGTTTTCTTTGCCGCGGTGCAGGTCGGCGAAGGTGAAGGATGGGAGGCATGGGACTGTGACCCATTGACCTGGCGGTTCTTTGCCCGCTATAGCTGCGCCGAGTTCGCCACGAGGTTGACGGACGCCGGTTTCCTCGTCCAATCCCAGTTTGATAGGCGCATCAGCCCGAGACGACACTGGGTTCACTATCTGGCCTTGCGCGACACCGACTCGTAAGCCGAGCGACGACAGACCCCAGCACTTCGTCTCTGGTCGCACCGGCGTATCGTTTGCCCTTACTGTGCCTTCCCACTGGGTGCGGTTAGGCATTTCGCTTGCAAACCATGATGGCTTGATCTATTATTGGTCCTAGATCCAAGTGCATCCCAGCCGGCGGGACGGCGAAAGGAGCGCGCGTCGATGGACTTCGAGAGCGCAGTAGCTACGCTGCAGGGATCCCATGACCTGCGGCTATCTGCTTGGGGGCCCTATACTAAGCGCTACATAGGCGTGAGTCATATTCCCGATATCCAGTCGGGGCTTCGCTTCGACCTGAGCGTGTTTCCCGGTCTCTACCGGCGGGCGCCCTCTGTGCCGAATGTCCAGTGGGAGTGCGGGTACCATCCCTGGGAAGCGGCTCCAGATCTCTCTTACTATCGCCATCGTCACGAGGTAGTCTGGAAGGACCAAGTTTACGCTGACATCGACTACTTCCGCGCGCCGGCGCTGTGGTCGGGCGACCATATGCTGGTCCGTATACGCTGCGTGAACGCGTCTGATGCACCAGAGAACCTGGTGCTGCATTGGGTTGCCTCGCTGCATCTACCAACCGAAGAAGGGGCGCGGCGGTCGCCCCTGGTGCCAGCACGCGTGACGCTACCGGCTGGGAGTGTCTGGAAAGAGGGTATGGACTACGCGGTGCTATCCCTGGGCCACGAGGCGCATAGGGCCAACCTCGTCTACGACGGACACCTACGTGGCGAAGTGCGCGTCTGCGGGTTTGTGAGCGGACAAGGGCTGGGACACGGCTTTGGCCTCAGCGAGGGCGACGCCGTGATCTACCGCGTACAACTACCCGGACCTATCGCGGATGCGCTGCTTGTGCTGCGTTACCGGCTTCCAGATAGGGCAGAAGTCAAACTGGACTTCCCGGGTCTGACCCCACGCGGTGTACGTCTTCGCGGAACGGGTGAGGTCGCTGTTCGCGAGATCGCGCTGGACCGGACGTTGTCCGGAGAGGTCATTGTGACGGTGGTGCCTGCGGACCACGGCGTGCCCCTAGAGCTAGACGGGTTCGCCCTGGTACCTCGACGTGCTCTTGACGAACTCCGCTTTGAGCAGTCCGACCCGACCTACGCCCCAAAGCGTCTACCCGGTCCACGGCATGACACGCTCTTGTTGATGTATGAGGGAATGCCGATGACCTATGGGCTGGCCTGGGGCGCTCAGGATGGCCGCGATATCCCCTTCCAGATCCGCGATCTTCACTGCGATGATCTCGACACGACGCTAAGACAGACGGTGCACCACCATACGCAACTCACGTTGTTCGGCCCCGGTGAGGGACACTTCACGGATGTGTTTCAGAGACCCATCTTTCTGGAACCTGGATCTGACCGCGTCATCACGGGATTGGTGTGCTGTGGAGAACCGAAGTCGGTCTATTCGCGAGTGGCTGCTTTTGATCCAAGCGCACCTGAACTGCAGCACCTCCACGATGCAGCACGCAGCCGTGCTTTCTTCGTCGCCGATGGTCAGCCGGATGCGAACCCTTCGGGCGAAGCCTACCGGTCGGGACAGGCACGGATGGCGGCGACGGTGCTCTGCAATGTCGTCTATCCTGTGCGGACACGCGGAACGTGGATTCGGCACTACACGCCTGGTCGTTGGTGGGACAGCCTCTACACATGGGACTCCGGCTTCATCGGGCTGGGATTGGCTGAGCTGGACCCTGATCGCGCCGTGGACACGCTCAATGCCTATCTGACGGCACAGGATACCGAGGACGCGGCTTTCATTCACCATGGCAGCCTGGTGCCCACTCAGTTCTACCTCTTTTTGGAGCTGTGGAATCGTACGCAGTCGCCGTCGCTGTTGCAGTATTTCTACCCCAGGCTACGGCAGTACCATCGTTTCCTGGCCGGGAGGCTGGGGAGCTCGACCACAAGAACGTTGCGCTCGGGCTTGATCCGACCCTGGGATTACTTCTACAACTCGGGCGGATGGGATGACTATCCGCCGCAGGTTCACGTTCACCGCTACGGCCTTCAGCAGACTGTGGCACCGGTCATCAGCACGGCCCAGGTCATCAGAACTGCCCGAATTCTGACGATGGCAGCGCTGGCGCTTGGTGAGCCAACAGGCGAATACGAGGATGACATCGCGCATCTCTCGAACGCTCTGCAGGCCTATGCGTGGGACGACGAGGCGGGGTACTTTGGGTACGTCGTGCACACTGACCAGGGATGGCCGGTGGAGATCCTGCGGTACGAGGACGGCAGTAACTACAACATGGGCATGGATGGCGCTACTCCGCTCGTCGCGGGTGTCTGCACGCCTGCTCAGGAGACACGGCTTCTGAAGCTGCTGATGTCGGATGCCCATCTCTGGACACGGTTCGGGCTGACAGCGGTCGACCAATCGGCTCCGTACTACAGCACCGATGGGTACTGGAATGGCACCGTGTGGATGGCGCACCAGTGGTTCTTCTGGAAAGCGCTACTGGACCTGGGGTGCGCAGATGAGGCACACCAGATCGCCTCGACTGCGCTTGAGGTCTGGCAGCAAGAAGTCGATCGTTCGTACAACTGCTTCGAGCACTTCACGGCAGCAACTGGACGTGGGGCGGGGTGGCATCACTTTGGCGGCCTGTCGACGCCTGTGCTCTCGTGGTTCGCTGCCTACCATCGACCTGGTCGCGTGACGACTGGACTCGACACGTGGGTGGAGGACCTGGATGTGGCGTCAGCGCGTGACGGCTTGAGGATCCGCTTGTGCCACACTGGTCAGGCACACCACAGTCCTGTGGTGATCGTGACGTTGGTCCCAGGCGACTATTCGGCAAAGTGGAATGGTGTGCCCATCGCTGCTCACGCGCGGTACCCTGGGACGCTGGAGATCACGTTGCCCCAGGGTGTCGAGGAGGGCGTTCTTGAGGTCGGCGCCGCTCCGCATGCGACACGATGATGGTTGGTGTATAGCCCTGCCAGCACCGGTGTTGGGAAGTTGCGTCGACGGCGAGGTGACCCACCTGATGAGACTGCGGGTCAGGGCCCACCCAGCACGATGCCCCCAGATATCTGGGGGCATCGTTGCGCCTTGTGCGCGCTGCACAGCAGGGCTTGGTCTACCCTATTCGCTCGCTCACCAATCTACGACTGACCCGTCGAAAGCGTCGTACGTCTGGGGGTTCACCCAGTCGTGGCCGATCTTGTCTGCAAGGGCTTCTTCATCCAGCTCAATACCCAGGCCGGGCTTGGTCGGCAGGTCGATATAGCCGTCCCTGAAGGTGAATGGCTCCTTGAGGTATCCCTCGCCAAGCGTTGTGTGCTCT
>JAKJAE010000342.1:356-3545 GCA_022707665.1 Chloroflexota bacterium | reverse complement strand
TAAACCAGTTCCCCGATCTGGCCGTCCTGCATGTACTTCTTCGCGCGTTCGGCCGGCGGCGTGAAGTAGTGGTTCAGGTTGCAGCCCAGGTACAGGTCCTTCTCGGCCGCCTTCGCGACCATCTGCCGTGCCTCGCCAATGTCGTTGGAGATTGGCTTCTCCACCAGCACGTGCTTCCCCGCCTCGAGCGCTTCCATGGCGGGCTCGAAGTGCCAGCTCCCGTTCTCGTATCCCCCCGTCGTGACGTCGACAACATCGAGGTCTTCGTTCCGGAGCATGTCACGCAGACTGTAGTATGCCGGGACGCCATAGCGCTTCGCGGCGTCGTCCGCGCGCTCCTCGACCACGTCGCAGACTGCTACCAGCTCTGCCAACGGGTCGCTCACATGCGCCTGTGCATGCGTGTTCCCAATCCCGCGCATTCCCACTACACCCACTCTTAGTGCCATCTATGTCGCTCCTCGGTTGTGTTCTGTATCCATCAACACGGGCTACGCGCTCTGTGATCGGCTCCCGGCCAAAGAGCCCAGGTCACCGATCACTCTGCCGCTTCGTCCTCGTCTTTGTTGCCAGCCTGCAGCTTGGCGGCTTGTTGCGGGTTGCCTATGTGCAGTGTGTCATAGGCCTGCTGTGAGGTCTTGAACGCACCAATGCCCTCGTGACCATGCCAGTCGCCCTGGTGGTGGATGGGATCGGGCAGGCCGGTCTCAGCTTCACGTCGAGCGATCCAACGCTCCATCCTGCCCCGCAGAAGGTCGACGACTCCAGGCTCAGCCTCAGCCAAGTTGTTGAGCTCGCCAGGATCCTCGACCAGGTTGTAGAGCTCGACGGCCGGTTTGAAGTGGAAGTCCGGCTCCAGCGCTACGATCAGTTTCCATTCCGGAGTGCGCCATCCGTGCTTGCGCATCCACGTGCACTCCGTGATGTAGAACTCGCTGCGGTGCGATACAACTTCGTCTCGCATCATCGGCACCAGACTTGCGCCATCAAACACAATGTCAGTCTCAATGCCCGCCAGCTCCAACAGCGTAGGAACGAGGTCATAGTGCTGTGCGTAGCCTGACACGCGTTTCCCGGCAGGAACTCGCCCTGGATAGCGCAGGATCAGAGGAACGTGCAGCGTCACATCATAGATTCCGTGATGATCGAAATAGCAGTCATGGTCATACAGCGTCTCGCCGTGGTCCGAGGTGACCACCACCAACGTCTCGTCCATGATACCGTGTGTCTCGAGCGCGGTGAAGATCGACTGGATAGCCGCATCCATGTAGGCCACGGCACCGTCGTATTGGGCGATCACATACTCCTTATCCGTAATGCCTGCCGGCATCCACTCGGCAAAGTAATCACGGAAGGGCTTGAACGCCATCACGGGCTCCATCGACTTGTTCTTCGGATCACACTCATTGCCGTGGTAGAAGATCCGCTCGAATGGACCGGGCGGAAGGTAAGGACTGTGCGGGTCCATATGGCGCAGGAACAGGAGGAATGGCTCCTTCTGCTTCACCAGACGATCCAGTTCAGGAAGGGTCACCGCGTTCAAATTCTCGGCCTTGTGTGAGCGACCATCCTCGCCAGGGCCCCAGCCGCTGTAGTTAAGGTAGGTATCGAAGCCACGCGAGGCAGGGTTGCCTTCAAAGCCCACGCAGGTACTCGCATACCCTACATTTCGCAGTATCTCGGGAAGCGTAGCGATCTCGGGACGCATCGGGCCCTTGTGACGGAGCGCCACGACCTGGGTGCTGAAGACGTCCATTCCGGTGAGCATATTGGCGTACCCACTCGTCGTCGGTATGTGCGGGCTGTAGTAGCGTTCAAAGAGCGTCCCGCCCCTGGCGAAGCGATCGAGGTGCGGCGTCGTCAGACGCTTGTGGCCATAGCAGCTCATCCGATCGGCCAGTAGGGAATCGATTCCAATCAGCACCATATTCGGCAGTTTTCGTCTTCCGGTTGGCATAGGGTCTCTCCTGATGTGTCAGATATCACACACACTGCAACCATACGCAAGTATGCCCTGGAGCGCAAGTCACGGGGTAGTTGCCCGCAGCGATATACAAAGAAGGCGCATCGCTTTGTCGCACTACTGGCCCTTCCCGTTAGGGCCTACTTCGGCTCCTTCACGCCCCTTTTCGGGCATCCTCCGTCAATCCTCCCGGGCCGTCTCTGCCATCGCGAGGAGATTGTCAACGGAGACGTTGGGCAACAGCGCCTCGTGGCTGGGCGAGACAACGAACCGGGGGCCAAAGAGCTTCTTTAGCCGACGCTCCTCAGCGCGGACTTCGTCAGGCGTGCCGAAGGGCAAGAGGCGCTGTGTGTCCACCCCACCGATCCAGACCAGCGCATCACCGTACTTGCGCGACAGGGTATCAGCATCCATTCCCTTGGCCAGCGCCTGAAGGGGGTGCAGACCGTCGACGCCAGCATCAATCAGCGCCGGGATTGTCCGCTCGATCGCGCCACATGAGTGCAGCACCACCTTGTACCCATAGGACTTGGCCTGCTCCGTGAACTGCACGAACGACGGCAGGACGAATCTGCGAAACAGTTTGGGACTGATCAGTGTAGCAAATTGCCATTCTTGCTTACGATGTCGACCAACATCCGCACGACGTGGGCCGCTGTCTCATAGACAGCGCTGCGGTCGTAGTACCACCCCCCGATAAAGGTATCGGTCTGCCAGGGCAATTCACGAGTACTCTCGATCACGCCGCGTTCGAGATCTAGGACGCCGATACCATCGACATACTCGCCGTGGTCCAGTGAATTCGGGCCGGCTGCGAAATGCTTGAGCGTGTAGACGGCCTGTTGAGCTGCATCTGCTGGCAACCCAGAGTGGCGAAGGTCCGCACGAACGCGGCAACGGCGCGCACGGAGTCCTCATCCGCGAAGAGGCTATCCGCGAGTTCGATCGTGATCGGTCCGCCGTTGCATATCCGGATGGTGAACTCCCAGCACGCAGCCACCGTGGCGCACCGCATCGCGCATGCGCACGAGCTGGTCGCTCAGTGTCCCAACCTCCATCATCCGCATGTGTCCTCCTCAGACTCACCCTCTAGGCAGGCGCAGCCGCCCTGCTGCAGTACTCATCCAGAAGACGTAGGTATGCGTGGTAGTCGTGAAGCGACACCTGAGGTGGCGTCTGGTGATCGACTGACGGGACATAGCCCCCTGATTGCATCACTGGCAGGA
>JAKJAE010000342.1:0-271 GCA_022707665.1 Chloroflexota bacterium | reverse complement strand
CTGCCGCTCCAGAGGGTACACGCCCTCGATGCCCGCGTCAAGCATCCAGGGGATCATCTTGCTGATATCGCCATCGCTGTCTATCAGGACCCTGGCTCCCCACGCATGGATCGCAGGCGTCACGCGCCGGTAATAGGGCGCCAGGAAAGCCTCGAACGACCTCCGGGACAACATTGGGCCGTGGTTGTAGGACATGTCCTCAGCGAACCCGACCATGTCGGGCACCACCACGGGGAAGAGCGCCTCTACCACTCTCAGGTTGAACTCGGCC
>JAKJAE010000341.1 GCA_022707665.1 Chloroflexota bacterium | reverse complement strand
CACGCCTGAGGCTCAGTGGGAGATTCGGCGGATGGCCGTGGAAATGCTCAGGCAGTTGTTGCTCTATGCTCCGACGATCTTTGGCGACAGCTTGGCTGAGATTCGGATGCATCATCCTGAGTTGTTGGAAGCTGACCTCGGCGGCGAAATCTGATCTCCCGTCAACTCCATGGCTCGCGGCCGAGAAGGAAAGGTATCAATGATGTCTGATGAACTATCCCCGGTTGCCCTAGCCCCTCTTGAGCGCGCATCGGAATCCGTCCTCCAGCAGCAAACCGAGCTATTTGCGCAGCAAGAGGTGTTGGCTGCTACGTTGAATGCGATGGTCCTCCCCGTACTGGTCGTCAACAGCCACCGGCAGATTATCTTCGCCAATCAGGCGATGGCCGATCTGGTCGATGCCGAGAATGGGGCTGCGCTGGTCGGGATCAGGCCCGGCGAAGCGTTGCATTGTCACTACGTCGACGCCGGTGAAGCAGGCTGTGGCACGTCCCCTTTCTGTCGGTACTGTGGCGCGGCCCGCGCGATGGCTGAGGTGGAGCTGGGAGCCGAACGGGAGGAGGAAGCATTCATCCTCCGCGATTTCGGGCAGTTCCCGGCTGCCCTGGACTTGCATATTGTTGCCAAGTCCTTCCAACTGGGACAGGAGCGCTTCACGATGATGACCATCAGGGACATCAGTGGTGAAAAGCGTCGCGTTGCGATGGAGCGCATCTTCTTCCACGATGTGCTCAACACAGTTCAGAAGATGCGAATCGCTGCTGACATGCTCGATGAAGAAGATGCTTCGGATGACGAGATGCTGCGCAAAGTCATCCAGAAGTCGGTGACGCGCCTTACCGAGGAGATCCTGGCGCAAAGGGATCTGTCTGAGATGGAGAACGGCGAGCTTGCCATTCGGGCAAGCGAGATCCGATCCCGCGAGATTCTGACGGATATGGTTGACTCGTACCTGGAGGGGGGGCTGGTGCGAGGGCACCGCGTGCAACTCGCGGATGATACAGCGGATGTGCACTTCTTGGTTGACGAAACCCAACTACGGCGTGTGCTAGACAATATGCTCAAGAACGCACTTGAGGCTGAGGACACCGAGGCAAAGATTACGCTGGGATGCCGTTTCCTGCCCTCTGATCCCCTCCAGGGGCGACCTCGGGATATGGTCGAGTTCTGGGTTCACAACCCGCGCGTCATGTCCGAGGCTGTTCAATGGCAGATCTTTCGGCGCTCCTTTACCACCAAGGGCAAGGGACGCGGCCTGGGCACCTACAGTATGAAGGTGCTAACCGAGCGCTACCTTGAAGGTGAGATAGACTTTACTTCGGAACCCGGCCAGGGTACGACCTTCCAGGCCCGTTACCCGGTGTCCCCGAGCTATGCGTAGGCCGAGACTGCAGTCGTGGCATATCAGGCTGACTCGAAGCCCAGCGCACGCTCGCGTAGACTGACGTACCTGTTGTTTCCGATCACCAGGTGATCGAGGACTTCGATCTCCAGCAATTTCCCGGCATCGACGAGTCTGCGCGTCAGTGCCACATCCTCTGGTGAGGGAGAAGGGTCCCCGGAGGGGTGGTTATGTGCGACGATCACGGCAGCACAATTGCGCCTCACCGCGCTTCGGAATACTTCGGCAATCCGGACCAGTGAAGTATTGAGGCTGCCAACGTAGAGCGTTTCCTGGTCGATCACCCGGTTACGGGTATCGAGGAACAGCACGGTGAAGTGCTCCTGCTCCTGAAACCCTAACTTGGGCATCAAGAGGTGTGCTGCGTCGCTGGGCGCGCGGATCTGCCAGCGTTCCCCTGGGTTCTCAGCCATCAGCCGGCGGCCCAGCTCCAGTGCTGCCAGGATCTGGGCTGATTTGGCTGTCCCCAGGCCGCGCACGCTGGCCAATTGCGAGAACTCCGCGCGCGCCAGTCCTGCCAACCCCTCGAAACTGGCCAGAAGTCGCTGGGCAAGGGTCAATACGTTCTCGCCTCCCACGCCGACGCGCAAGATGATAGCCAGAAGCTCTGCTGTGGACAAAGCCTGCGGCCCAGCCCGCATCAAGCGCTCACGAGGGCGTTCCTCCGGCGGCATCTCCTTCACGGTGATATAGGTCATCAGCTTGCCTCCTCTATGGTCGATGGTACAATGCGAGTGGTCGGGGTGCCCTATGTCTGGCAGCCGGTGTGTCCCCGATCGCACCCGCGATTCGGCAAAGGAGTCCCTGGCACATGATTGACCAGCTTCTAGCGATCTTGCCGCAGGTGGTGACCGTTCTGACACTGGTCACAGCGGTTTTCGTCACGAGCCTGTGGCTGGGCATGGTCCTCTGGACCTTTCGCGATATCCGTGCCCGCACCCGCGACATCGTTGTGCAGATACTGGCGACGTTCATGGTTGCTGTTTTGACGTTGCCAGGCCTGATTGTCTACTTCCTCATTCGCCCCCGTGAGACGCTGGCGGAGGCCTATGAACATGCGCTAGAACAGGAAGCCCTGCTTCAGGCGATCGAAGAGCCCGAGGTGTGCCCTGGATGTGGCGCCAAGGTGAGGGATGAGTTCATTTATTGTCCCTACTGCCATACCCACTTGCGCAAGAAGTGCCTCGAATGTGAGTCTGTGCTGGCGCTGGACTGGAATATCTGTCCTTTCTGCGGAGCCTCGCAGGGGAGCACCGTTGTTGCCCCCGTGATCGATCGCCAGTTCGAGACGGCTCCCGAGCCTGAGGCGTCGGTGCAGGCCTGAGGCGCCTGAACTGCATCAGCAAACCTTTTGCTACGATGGACACCGGGGCTAGAGTAGATCCGCCTCGCGGATTGTGTGTACCTTTACCATGTTGGTCACGCCGTGCACCTCCAGCGGGATCCCTGCCGTCAGCACCACATTATCGTCGATTTGGACGTGACCCCGTGCTTTAGCGGCACGGACCATCTTGAGGATCATCTCATCCGTGTTGTGAAATGCAGAGACCACGATCGGCGTGACGCCCCACAGCAGTTGCATCCGGCGAGCCGTTGACTCGAAGGGGGTAATCCCCAGTAGCGGGACGCTGGGCCGGTGTCTCGCAATGATGCGCGCTGTGCGCCCTGATTCCGAAGAGCACAGAATCGCGGTTGCCCGCGATGCGATAGCGACGGCGACCGTGGAGCGGCTGATCGCCGTTGTGATCATCTCGGCATTCGGTTGGTCTCCCCCGACCGGAGGGTCGAGGCGTTGGTTGTAGGGGAAGTTATCCGATGTCTCGACGTTTTTAGCAATGCGCGCCATCATCTGGACGGCCTCGACCGGGTATCGTCCTACCGACGTCTCCCCCGACAACATCACGGCATCGCTTCCGTCAAGGATCGCGTTGGCGACGTCAGAGGCTTCAGCGCGTGTGGGGCGGGGCGATTCGATCATTGACTGGAGCATCTGTGTCGCAGTGATGACCGGTTTGCCCAGCGCGTTGCAGAGGTGGATCATACGCTTTTGGACCATTGGCACACGCTCCGGCGCAATCTCCACGCCCAGG
The DNA here is from genome assembly GCA_022707665.1 of Chloroflexota bacterium. Taxonomy (GTDB): domain Bacteria; phylum Chloroflexota; class Anaerolineae; order B4-G1; family SLSP01; genus PWVB01. Next base: position 95 of record JAKJAE010000341.1, on the reverse strand, counting down.
TCACCCCGCGCGACCATCACACCGTCCGCAGTCCTCACAATGTCCTCGAGCTCATCCAACGCCTCAGGCTTCTCTATCTTCGCTACAAGGCCCGG
>JAKJAE010000340.1 GCA_022707665.1 Chloroflexota bacterium | reverse complement strand
TTGAGGCCACGACGCCGCCATCGGCTGTCGCCACGACCGTGTAGCGCCGCGTCTTGCCGTAGGTGTCCGGGTCACGGGTCAGCGCGAGCTCGTAGTAGGCGTCGCGACACGCTCCCGCCTCGAGCGTCCCCAGCGGAATGGCACCGAGCGACCCGGGCCGGAGGTTGATAGTGGGATCGCCTGCGAAGAGATCGCCCCCGTCCTCCCAGGCAAACACGGCCCGGACGTCCGTCGCGGCATCGCTTCCGGCGTTGCAGACGCGCGCCCCGATGGGGAAAGTGTCGGGCCCGGCCATCACGTCGTTCGAGTCCAACCCCACGACGTTCCACGTGATGGGAGACACAGTTAGCCCCACGGCGGCAACGACACCGTGGGGCATCCCCAGCAAGCTCAACACGACGATGAGGGCAGGCCCTCCGTGGTGTATCAGCCTGGTCACCAACGCCGATCTGCGGCGCAAGCCGCTGCGTGAGATGCCGTCCATCGTTCCTCCTCCAACTGTGCAGAGTTGCGCTATTCTGGCTGCGGCGACTTGCCGGCACACGCGAAAGATCTGGATCGGCATCGGAGCGTGACGCAGCCTACACGCAGCATAATGGAGAATGGTTCGCGATAAGGTTTCGATGTCGTAGCGGAATCGTTACAGCTACGAGCGAGTCGCAAGGGAGGAGGGACGCTTGCCGTGGACCACAGCAAAGAGGCCCCGCGCTCGTCATAGGCAGACGAGCGCAGGGCCTCTTCAAAGGGACGACTAGCCCACGGAGATGATCAGTGACTCAGTCTGCCGCGTTGATGAGCGGCACGTAGACCCGGATCGGCGAGAGCACGCCCACGCCGGCGATGATGCCGGGCATCTCCAGGCGCTTCACGCTGTACTCGTCGAGGTTCACCACACGTAGATCGTTCGAGGCACCGGAGATCGTTGGGTTGCCGAGGTAGGCCTTGCCGCGAGCCACGGCGATCGAATCTACGCCGAAGAGCTGGCTGCTCCCGAGCCGCGTATAGTCGACGGCGTTCTCTCTTGCGAGACGCACCTCACCCGGAGCCACGATGTCCAGAACCGTGAGCGCATTGGGCAACGGCATCTCCCACTGATCCAGACCCCCGTTCTGGCTGAGATAGGCCTGGGTCCCATCGTCACTGAAGGCGATGGATTGCGTCCCACGGGCGAGGTTCGTAATGGCGCTCGTGAAGCTCAAGACGCCCGGGGCCACGATGCGGTAGATCCCCACGCTGTACAACGTCCGGGTCGTGAACTCGGTGTAGTTGCTGACGTCGGCCTGGAACACGGTCAGCCCGTCCGGCGCAACTGCGACATTGACAGGGCGCGGTGGCAACGCGACCACGTCTGTGGCCTCCAACGCGGAGACCTCGGCGGACGCGTCCGCGGCGGACACGTCCGCGGTGCTCGAGGCCCCCGCAACGATTAGACCACGATCCACCGGGCCGGCTGCCGCAGCCAGCGCGCCCGGTCCATCAGCGAGCACCACTGCGCCGTCTGTCGTCAGTGCATAGCTGTATGATCCTGTTTGGGTGAGAACGCCCGAGGCATCGGGATAGAGGGTGTGCAAGTAGCCGCGGTAGTAGTCCGCCACGATCACAGTCCCATCCGGCGCTACGTCGACGGCGTTGGCATAGCCGCTAGAAAGCGTCACGGTGTACGCCAGCGACCGCGAAGGGATGTCGATCGCGGCAACCATAGGCGTGAAGCCACCATCAGTGACCAGCGCCGTGCGCCCGTCACGCGTCACGACGATGTCCTCGGCAAAGAACCCCAGCGTCACCGAGGTCACGATCGTCGGGCTCATGCGGTCGGAGAAGTCCACAAAGTAGACCGTGGAATCGCCGAAGTTGGAGATCAGGGCCAGATTGCTATTCGGGACGACGGCGACATCGAAAAGCCCGCCGCCCTCCGAACCCAGGCCGCCGGAGATCACCGCGGGGTGGACGATGTCGGTCGCGGTGTCGACCAGGCTGACGGTGCCAGTCGTTCCCACCGCGATGATCCAGTCGGTGAGCGGTGAAGGCGGCACGGGTCGCGCCTGGACCGCACGCGCGGACGTGAACAGGGCGAACGCGCCCAGAGCCACCAGAGCCAGCACCAAGACCACGGACAGCGGCGCATACTTCCGGACGGAGACGAGGAACCCTTTCATGTGAGCCTGCTTTCGGTGTGGATGAGAATGGTTAGTAACGAACGACGATAGAAGTTTTCGCAGACGCCCGGATCCCGCCTCCGGATGCGGAGCGTTTGAAATCAGTATATGTTAGCCGATAGTGCTGTCAATACCCTCTGTCCTCCTATCCTCGTATCGGGCACGACTACGGACCCAGACCCTGCATCCGCTATCGCTCCGCCGGTTACTGAGCCACATCTGGCTTCTGAGCCACGTCTGGCTTCTGAGCCACGTCTGGCTTCTGAGCCACGTCTGCTTTCCCCCCCGGCCCGTCCGCGGCTGGGGGGAAACACAAAGGGGGGCTCCGCCTACCCGAGCCCCCCGACAACCTGCCGCAGCGCCGTGCCGCCCTGCGACCAGGCGCGTGCGGCATTGCCCAGCTCATCGCCCAGGCAGAAGTGGCGCACGCCCAGGTCAATGTAGTACTGCGCGTCCTCGGGCGATGCGATCTCGCAGCGCGGCTGCACACCGTGCGCCAGCGCCACCTCGATCATGTGCCGCTCCGCCGCCTTGAACTCCGCCACGTGCTCCGAGCGGTTCCAGCCCATGCTCATCGAGTAATCCGAGGGGCCAAACTGCACCATATCGACGCCCTCGACCGAACAGATCTCCTCGATCGCGTCCAGTGCCTCGCGCTTCTCGATCATGAAGGCCAGGACCGTCCTGCGCACCATCGCCGCGTAATCCATCTGCGGGCTGTAGGGCTGGTAGCCGATCCAACGTCGGTTGGGATAGCCGAAGCGTCCGCCATCCTGGGGCGAATCGGGCCGGACCAGGTAGATCGACTCACGGACTTCATCGGCGGACTTGTGATCCGTGAACAGGATCGCCTGGAAGCCCGACGCCATCGCCTTCTGGGCCACGTAGGCGCGGTTCTGAAAGTCGACCTTGATCATCGTCGACATGGTCGACAGCTCGGCGGCCCGGGCGATGTTCTCCAGGTCATAGTGCGTGAAGGGCGCATACTCCGCCACGAACTCCACGTAGTCGTAGGCGCCGGTCGAGCCCACGATCTCGGTGATCAGGGGCCAGGTGTTCTCGATCCGCGTCCCTATCGAGGGCAGGCCCTGGTCAAGCAGCTCCCGCAGATGGTTCGTCTTCATAGCGTGTCTCCTCTAGTCATAGATCGCAGTCGTGCCCTCTTTGCGGGGCGACGCTGGCTTGGTATCGGCAGCGTAGCCGAGCGGTGTGCTGAAATGCACGACGTAGGTCTCGGGTATGCCAATCTCGGTGAGCAATGGGCGCACCTCGGGTTCGTCGCTCATCGAGGCGAGCAGGCTTAGCCAGCACGTGCTCAGCCCCAGGCTGGCCGCCGCCAGGAACAACGTCTGTGCCACACAGCCGGCGTCGTACTTTGCGACCACGTGTTCCCGCGGCAGCGCCACGTGGATGACGACCGGCGCGCCGAAGCCGAACTTCC
>JAKJAE010000033.1 GCA_022707665.1 Chloroflexota bacterium | reverse complement strand
TGTGGCACTGACTCGGGCCGTCGCCGAGGCCGTCTCCGTACCAGTGATCGCGAGTGGTGGTGCTGGCACGTTGGAACACTTCGCCGAGGTACTCACGGATGGCAAGGCCGATGCTGCCCTGGCTGCGTCGCTCTTCCACGATCGGGTCCTGACTATCAACGAGGTCAAGGACTACCTCGCGCAGCATGGCATCCCGGTCCGACGCTCGTGAGCGACCCTATGGAAACTGCTGACACTCTGAGGTATGACGACCGTGGTTTGATTCCCGCCGTGCTCCAAGACGCGGAGACGGGGCAGGTGCTGATGGTCGCCTGGATGAACGCCGAGGCACTGCGGCTCACTCAGGAGACAGGAGAAGCCCATTTCTGGAGCCGGAGCCGTCAGACGTTGTGGCACAAGGGCGCCACGTCTGGAAACATCCAGCGCGTACGCGAGATCTGGATGGACTGCGACGCCGATGTCTTGCTCCTGAGGGTCGATCCAGCAGGGCCAGCGTGCCACACCGGGGCGCAGAGCTGTTTTTACCGCAGGATCTGGTCAGAGGAAGGATAAGGAGCTATGGATGTTTTGGACGAACTCTTCGCGCTGATCCTCGATCGCAAAGAGAACCCAACACCGGGTTCGTATACGGCCAAGCTGCTTGCCGATGGTGACGAGGCGCTCAAGAAGGTGGGCGAGGAGGCCATCGAGGTGGTACTGGCGGGGAAGGGGCAGAGTGATCAGCGCCTTGTTGAGGAGTCGGCGGATCTGCTGTACCATCTCCTCGTCCTGCTGGCGTCGCGCGGGTTGACCCTCGACGTGGTTCGGGCGGAGTTGGCGAGACGTAGACGATAGCCCACTCTGCAACGGTCCAGCCGAACCCGCTGTTTTGACCGGCCTCTGATCGACACTACAATGGTTCTGCGCCGCTCCGAACGCGATGGGGCGGCGCGGCCTATCCTGACAGGTTACGGAGCTAACGATGGACCTCAACCTAAACCTTCGTCAGTGGTGTCTCGACAAAGATGGTGGCGAGCATGCGGTGTGGCGTGTCGAAACGCTCCAGAAGCGGGTACGTGCTTCCAGAACCGCAATCCTAGTCTGCGACATGTGGGATGCACACTGGAGCCGTGGCGCTACGGAGCGTGTTGACGCGATGGCTCCGGTGATGGACCGTGTCATTGGCGTCGCGCGTGCGAGAGGTGTGCACATCATCCATGCCCCATCGGATACCTTGGCTGCTTACGCGGGAACTCCCGCCAGGGAGCGGGCTCTGGCAGCACCGGCAATTGCCACCCCTGAACCCATTCAGCACGCGGACCCGCCGCTGCCCATCGATGACTCCGATGAAGGATCCGACACCGGTGAGCTGCATCCCTTCCGCGCCTGGTCGCGCCAACACCCGGCGATCCGGATCGATCACGAACATGACGCGATCTCCGACGACGGCGGAGAGGTCCATAACCTCCTGCGACTCTGGGACATCGAGCAGTTGCTCATCATGGGGGTGCACACCAACATGTGTGTGCTGAATCGCTCGTTCGGCATCAAGCAAATGGTGCGGTGGCGAGTCCCGGTAGCTCTGGTACGCGATCTGACGGACGCGATGTACAATCCCGCCCGTGCCCCGTACGTGGATCACAACGCGGGCACTCAGCTTGTCATCGGCTACATTGAGCGATTCTGGTGCCCATCGATCACCAGCGACGACCTATCTCAAGGAGACTGAACACGTGACGCTTGAACAAGACCGCATCAAATCCCTGACCTTCGACAGACCCGAGATGATTCCCGTCTCGGTTGGGATCCTTCCCGCTGCGTGGATGAAGTATCGTGAGGCCCTGGATGACCTCGTTGCCCAGCATCCGGCGCTCTTCGGCACGCCGGGAGAGGCCCGCGATTATGATGCAATCTACGTCGAGACCTACATCGAGGGGGAGCACGTGGATGTCTGGGGGTGCGTCTGGAGCAACCTCAAGACAGGCATGGAGGCGATCGTAACGGGCCATCCAGTACCCACGCGTGCTGATGTCCACAAGCTGCAGATCCCGGAGAAGGATGCCGGGTTCCCTCACGGGTTCATGTATCTGCGATTGCAGGACCTCCGCGGGTTTGAAGAGCTGATGGTCGACTTCGGTGAGGAGCCACCTGAGCTGCAGATGCTCATCGACAAGGTCCTGGCCTATAACCTTCGACAGGGCGATCTCCTGTTGAAGGCGTTGAAGGAGCAGGGTCGTCCCGGATCGATCGTGACCTTTGGGGACGATCTGGGTATGCAGCAATCGCTGCCGATCAGTCCGAGGAAATGGCGCAAGTACCTCAAGCCATGCTTCTCGGCCATCTACAGGCCGTTCCGTGATGCCGGGTATTACGTCTACATGCACACCGATGGCCACATCGTCGAGATCATTCCGGATCTCGTGGACTGTGGGGTGAACGTGGTCAACCCGCAGGTCGGCGCTAACGGGCTGGAGGCTCTGGCCAGGACATGCAAGGGTAAGGTCTGCGTGGATCTGGATCTCGACCGGCAGATGTTCCCCTTTGCAACGCCCGCACAGATCGATACCCATGTGCGTGAGGCCGTCGAGATCCTGGGTGCACCGGAGGGTGGGCTCTGGCTCAAGGCAGAGATCGGGGAGGATGTGCCCCTGGACAACATCGCGGCAATCTTCGACGCACTGGAGCGGTACCGGGGCTACTTCAGCTAGGGGACTGGGTATCGATGGCTGGAACGGGGCAGAGACTGCGCCGACGCTCGTGGAGGGTGGCTCGCTATAGCGAACTAAAGGGGATACAGATGACATCAAACTTGTGGCGACTGTGGTATGAGAAACCCGCGGAGCGATGGGTCGAGGCGCTACCTCTGGGCAATGGCAGGCTCGGGGCGATGGTCTTTGGTGGTGTCATGCATGAGCGCTACCAACTCAACGAGGATACGCTCTGGGCTGGCGGCCCGCGGGATTGGAACAACCCGGGTGCAAGAGCTGCACTTCTCCGGGTGCGCGAGGCGTTGTTCAAGGGCGACTTCGCGACGGCGAATGAACTCTCAAAGCAGATGCAGGGTCCCTTCACGCAGCCCTACCTCACGCTCGGTGACCTGCTGCTGGACTTCAAGCACGAAGGCAGTGTTGAGGCCTATGAGCGCGATCTGGATCTCGAGCGGGCCGTGGCTTCGGTGACGTATCGTGTCGATGGGAAGACCTTTCGTCGCGAATCTTTCTGCAGCTATCCAGACCGGGTGCTCATCGTGAGACTGGCGGGCGATTTGCCTGGTGGATTGACCTTCTCCGCCCGGCTGACGACCCCTTTGCGTGCGATTACGAAAGCTGAGAATGCGACCACGCTCGTTCTCAGCGGCAAGGCTCCAAGTCACGTAGACCCAAAGGGCCACGAAGGTGAGGATCCAATCCGTTACGATCCGCCGGGCGGGGAGGGAGCAACTTTTGAGGCGCGACTTTGCGTGATGGCGACGGGCGGTCGTGTCTTTGCCCATGCCGATGCCATCCGGGTTGAGAGCGCTGACGAAGTCGTGCTCGTGCTCAGCGCTGCGACCAGCTTCAACGGCTTCCAGCGTTCGCCAGGTCGCGAGGGTCGCGATCCCGCTGTAGCGACGAGAGCCGAGACTGCGGCTGCTGCCGCCCGAGGGTATGCGGCCTTGCTCGAGGCGCACCTGGAAGACTACCAGGCCCTCTATCGACGTGTGGCCGTTGACTTCGGCACAACGGACGCTGCCAGCGCCCCAACTGACCAGAGACTGGCACGCTTCCACGAGGACAGTGACCCGCAGATGGCGGCACTCTATTTTCAGTATGGTCGTTACTTGCTGATTGCCAGTTCGCGCCCGGGCACCCAGCCTGCCAACCTCCAGGGCATCTGGAATGACATGATTACACCTCCGTGGAACAGCAACTACACGATCAACATCAACACCGAGATGAACTACTGGCCCTCCGAAGTCTGTAACCTGAGTGAATGCCACGAGCCGCTTCTGACGATGATCGGTGAGCTTGCGGTCAACGGCGCGGTCACTGCACAGGTGAACTACGGTTGTCACGGTTGGGTGGCGCACCACAACAGCGATTTGTGGCGGCAGACTGCGCCCGTGGGCAACTATGGTCAGGGGAATCCTGTGTGGGCTATGTGGCCTATGGGAGGTGCTTGGCTGAGCCAGGACCTCTGGGAGCACTATGCCTTCACAAAGGATGAGGCATACCTGCGCGAGCAGGCCTATCCTCTTCTAAAGGGCGCTGCGCACTTCTGTCTGGATTGGCTGGTCGAAGATGGCAACGGTCATCTCGTGACTGCCCCGGCGACCTCTCCGGAGAATCTGTACACGCTTCCTGCGACCGGGGAGAGACTGGCGGTCAGCGTGGCCTCGTCGATGGACCTGGCCATTATCTGGGACCTCTTCAGCCATACCATCGAGGCTTCGCGCATTCTGGATGTGGATGCCGACTTCCGCGCTGCACTCGAGGTCGCGCGAGCCCGGCTCCTGCCCTACCAGATCGGTCAGCATGGCCAGCTTCAGGAGTGGTCCAACGACTGGGATGACCCTGATGATCATCACCGGCACGTGTCGCACCTCTTCGGGGTCTATCCGGGCCATCAGTTGACGCCCGAGTGTACACCGGACCTGGTCCGTGCGGCCCGACGGTCACTGGAGCTGCGCGGCGACGGAGGGACGGGTTGGTCGATGGGATGGAAGATTGTGCTTTGGGCACGTTTCCGCGACGGTGACCACTCCTATAAGATGCTCCGCACGATGCTCACGCTGGTGACCGGTGGAGAGACGAATTACATGCAGGGTGGGGGCACCTACCCGAACCTTTTCGATGCCCATCCGCCGTTCCAGATCGATGGCAACTTCGGTGCGACGGCTGGAATTGCAGAGATGTTGCTCCAGAGCCACCGCGTTTCAGACGATGGCGTCCGAGTTCTTCACCTGTTGCCGGCGCTACCTTCCCTATGGCCCGATGGCAGCATCCAGGGGTTGCGGGCGCGAGGAGGATACGAGGTCTCGCTGGTCTGGAAGGGCAGACAACTGCGTGAGGTCACGGTTGTTGCCGATCGCGACGGCCAGTGCCTGCTGCAGGTTGGTGATCTTTCCGCTCGTCTCGATGCGTCCGCAGGCAGGACATACCGGTTTGGTGAGGACCTTCAGCCATTGCCGATGGGTTGAGTGGTTGTTCGGAGTAGGACGGAAAACTATGCATGGGTGCCTGGGCGTCGCGTGAGCGGCGCCCAGGCGATGTAGAGGGAGATCTGATGCTGCGTCTGCTGCTGATTCGTCACGGTGAGACCGACTGGAACGCTTCCGGGCGCTATCAAGGCCAGATGGACATTCCGTTGAACGAAGCCGGAATCGAACAGGCCAGGATCCTTGGCTGTCGGCTGCGAAACGAGCTGTCCGGGTCGATCGACCCTGGCGGCCCGCCAGTCTCGATCAACGCGATCTATGCCAGCGATCTGGCCCGTGCCTGGCAGACGGCTGAGATTGTGGGAGCGGCGTGTGGGCTAGCTCCCCGGTCTGAGCCGCGCCTGCGTGAGCTGAGCTTTGGCGAGTGGCAGGGGCTGACATACCAGGAGATCGGCGAGCGCGATCCCGAAGCGCTGGCAGCGTGGAACCGCGACCGGGTCAACTGCAGACCCCCTGGTGGGGAGAGTCTGGAGGCGATGGCAGCCCGCGTGAGAGACTTGCTCGACGACGTGCACCGCGATACCAGGGACGGCACAGTTGCGTTGGTCTCACACGGCGGGACGATCCGCATCATTCTATGCGTTCTGCTGGGGCATCCCCTGGCCGACTATTGGCAGTTCGCGGTCGATAACACTGCCATTGCCGAGATCGAGGTCCGCCCGCTCGGTCCCGTCGTCGTGCGCTGGAACGACGCGCATCACCTCAGGGAGCTACGTCGGCAGGACGTCTTCTAGCGTCTCCCCACCCAGCACTGATCGACGGCGCCTTGCGCCATCACGGTTTCCGCCATCCCAACGCGTCTTTGACCTTGCACGCTTCGATACAGGCGCCACAGGCGAAGCAATCGGCGTGAATACGTTTCCCTGCGTAGAAGTCCGCCATCGCGCCAGATGGACACGCTCTGACGCATGCCTTGCAGTTCTTGCACACGTCGCGGTTGATCCGAGGACGGTATAGGCTCGCCTGCTCGACCATCCAGCTCACAAATCCAAAGGGGCAGAGGAAGCGGCACCAAGGTCGATACACGAAGAGGCTGGCCACCAACACGGCCGCGGTGACAAGGACGGCAGGCAGTGTCAGGCTGAACTGGAACAGGCTGAAGGGATCAACGACGCCGATCCTGTCAAGCCCTGCTGCGACCAGCCCTATGATCAGGGCAATGAACGCCAGCGCACGGATGCCGTTGCTCAGCCAGAAGGGCGTTTGCCACTTGGGAAGGCGCACACGGTGCAGCCAGTCCTGCAACAGTCCCAACTGGCAGCCATAGCCGCAGATGGACTTGTTGGAGATCCAGGTGACCAGGAGCAGGACGACAAGCATCGCGAAAACAGGCACGGTGATGTTGCCCTGCACGATTGCTTTCAGCACGGAACGCAATGAGGCCGGCGGGCTTGGATTAAGCCCCGAGCGGAGCAGAGCCCCATAGACGAAGCCAAAGAGCAGCGTACCTCCGATGACGAAGGCACGGCGTACACGACGGGTCATCTTGCGGTGGGCAAGCAGATATGTCGCAACGATGGCAACGGCGATCCAGGCTACGAACTTGGTCAGCGTCAAGGGGTTCATGGCAGGCGTATGGGGCACTGAATTGCTCCTGAGAAATCGAGATAGATAGCATCTGGTATCCTGTCTATCCCGCTTCTGGAGCGGTCCATCTCTTCAGGGATGTGACAAGAGACCGGGCTGATCCCATGCAGGGTACCAGCCCGGTCCCTAAATGTCTTTGACTTAGGTCAACTCGCGCTACCTGGCTTTGGCTCTCGCTGCCAGGCCCTCGGCATCGATGATCGTGATTTCATCGCGCTCCACACGAATCAGGCCTTCCTCTTCAAGGCTACGCAACGCCCGGTTGAGCACATATGTCACCGTTCCAAGGCGGGCAGACATCTCGGCCTGCGTGGCCCACGCTTCGCGCTGTACGATGTTGCCCCTGGCGTTGGCCAGAAGTTGGTGAGCTAGACGCATCTCCACGGTGCGCAACGAGAGGTCCTCGACAAGGTCGACCAGCGTCATGACGCGCCTCGCCAGGTTGCGCGCGACGATCTGAGTCAGCCTGGGGTAACGTTCCTGGAGGGAGTCCAGGCTTTCCTTGGGTATGACCCAGATGTCGGTGGGCTGAAGGGCAACAATCGTGACCGGATTAGGGGCATCGGCAAAGACGCTGGCAGCACCGTATATCTCACCTGGCCAGAGGACGCTGAGCGTCTGCTCTCTTCCCGATGTTGAGAGCCGGATAGCCTTCAGGCGGCCCGATCGGACAATGCCGAGCCCTGTGCATGGCTCCCCTTCCAGCAGGACGACCTGTCCTTCATCGTAGTGATAACTCTCAACACAACGGCCGAGCTCAGCGAGCAGCGCCGGCTCCAGCCCCTCGAAGCAGGCCATCTTTGATAGCGAGACCAGAAGGTTGTCAGCGTCGGCCTGCATTCTGTGGCTGTTCATTCAAGCGCAATCCGCCTTTCTGCTGTCCCTTGAGTAAGGATAGCAGAAAGGTGGACTGTACGCCATTGTCCGACTGATTCTAGCGGCGCGGACGCGGTGGTTTTCTGAGGCCGTCCCATAGATGAACTAGGGCCAGGATGGGGTGGTGCAAGAGCATCCGTGGTCCCGCATAGCGCATGACAGCCCGGATCTGCTCACGCCTTGCCGGACGGTAGCAGTGGATGGGGCATTTGGCGCAGGTTGGCTTGGCTTCCTGAAAGGGACACTTGTCGAGACGCGCCAGTGCGTACTCAAGGAGCGCCTGGCAGGAAGGGCATAGCTGTCCCTTTGCCGTTCCATGCATTCCATGGCAGGCGATCTCGATCATTGCCGTCAGGGTCCGCGCCTCGCGCCGCAACCTTGCAATTTCAAGCGCCATTCTTACCTTCACCTTTCGTGATCCTGCGCCCGCGGCTTTGCCGTTCCGTAGAGAGGGCACCCGCGGAGGGGCGCTACTGGTTGGCCGAGGCGATTTGCCGTTTGACCAGGCTTCTGGAATCGGTGGCGAGCAGGGCTACACCCAAGAGGGTCAAGGCCACGCCCAGTGCGATGAGCGGCATACGCACCCCGCTGATCCAAGGCGGCCATGTGCGTCTGTACGCCCCACAAGGGAGCCCTCAGCGTGAGCAAGCCGCGGACCGCGAAGGATGCTCCTCCTGCCGTTCTGGCAGCATTGCCCTTCAGCGGTTGGTCGAATCGCATCTTGCGCCAGAGCGGGGGCAGGAGAAAGAGCAGGAATACGATCAGGGTGAAGACTGTGACGGCAAACTGCACAGTCGCCGGTGCTGATGACCCCCGCACGGACTGCGATACTGCCGTTTGAATACCGGACGTCACAGCGCCACCGACGAGGACGATGATCGCGTTGCGGTAGGCATATGCCCCGCCGCGCACAAGCGAGATCATCACCAGAATACCCGAGATGCCGGCAGCGATGCTGATGACGACGAGCACCTGGTACAACGGCTTGTAGGGCACCAGACGGGCCATACTCTCATAATTCTCAGCCCCCAGGGCGACGCGCGTCGTCCCGATGCCTCCAGTAAGGGTGAAGAAGACGATCAGCCCCATGAGAACCAGGGCAGCGATCCGTCCCGCTTTCCAGGGTCGTGGAGTCTCAGCCATGGGTCTACCTCCTGCGGAATGGATGAACAGACACGTGTTACGATGCCGCCTTAAGCGTGAGCTGCGTGACAGAGAAGGGGGCCAGCGTCAGCGCGAACAGCTGCCCGGAGCCCAGGGCGACCTGGCTATGTCTGGGACTGACCTTCTCCGGGATTTCGCGCGTGTTTCTGTCATACCAGGTCTCTCCAGCGAGTGTGATAGCCTCAGCATCGCGCTGTGCCTGGAAACCCTCCAGATCGATCGTCAACTCAACGGGACCGGCTTCGGCGCCGCGGTGGATGAGCGTGATGACCAGGTCGCCCGACGCGGCGACCACGGCCATGGCATCGATCAGGGGGATGTTCTCCATCGGTGGAATATGGGCAAATGCATGGCTCGTGCTGAGGGTGCCACACGTCAACCGCACAGCGACGGGGGTGCCTCCTACGACGGCGTGACCCAAGGCGTGCGCGTGGTGCACGGGATTGGCGTAGACGCGCTCGCGCTCCTTGCGCAGACCGCCGCCGTGGTTGACTGTGGCTGAGTGGGTCAGCAACTCAAGGAAGCCCTCGAGCCGAATGCCCATATGTGTGATGGCGGTGAGCGACAGTGCCTCCGCGATGGTGTCAGGACGAGGCATCATCGCTGGTGTGAGCTTGCCATCGGGTTGGGACTCACCCTGGAAGTGCGCAAAGAGCTGGAGTTCGGTGATGGCGAGGTGCGGATCACCGATGCCGGCGCGTTGCATACGCTCCTTGAGCGTTCGGTAGCGCTCTTCCAGGACCATCGGATAGCCCATGAAAGCGTGGTAGAGCTCGACCGGGTCGGTTTCGGCAGTTACGGTGCCGCCGGTGAGGATGTGATCGGTGATGGTTTGGAGGGTGCTACCCGTATTCTCTATCAGGCGATGGTTCCATTCTGAATCGGGCTCGTTGCCATAGCCGCAGCCCAGGATGCGGAGCGTGGGATCGGCGGTGAGCATAGCCTCACGGAAGCGGCGATAACGATCCACATTGCCCTCGGGCGTGGTCCATCCGACCTGCCAGTGACCGTAGATCTCGTTGCCGATCTCCCAGATGCGGACGTTGTAGGGCTTCGGATGGCCGTTTCCCGCGCGCAACCGTCCCATCGGCGTGTCGGCGCTGCCATTGCAGTACTCCACCCAGGCAGCGGCTTCCTCAGGCGTACCGTTGCCGGCGTTGACGCAGATCATCGGCTCGCAGCCCACCGCACGGCAGAAAGCGATGAACTCGTCTGTGCCAAAGAGGTTGAACTCGAGACCTTCCCACGCAGGATTGGGCAAGGTCGGGCGTGCATCGACCGGCCCGACGCCATCGCGCCAATGGTAGCCCGAGACGAAGTTGCCGCCGGGCCAACGGAGGAGGGGTAGGTGTGCTTCGCGCAGCATACGGATTATGTCGGGGTCCGCGCCATCGATGGCGTCATCCGGGTAGAGCAACAGACGATCGATCACGACGTGTGCCGGGGCGGCGGAGGTGAGGGCCGCCTCATAGAGAGCATCGGGCGGGGCGTCCTCAGGCAGGACTAGCGTGCCTTTGAGCGTCTGCCAGCCGGTACCAAGGTCAACGATCGCTGACGCGACCGGTTCTCCTGCATCGACGGGCCTCAGGGTGACGTCGAGCGTGCAGGGGGTTACAGCTCGTGCTACCATGCGGAAGTGGTAGCGCCGCGTTCGGTGCAGCGGGAGATAGGTCCATTGACCGATGCCGCGGGGCGTGTTTTCCGATGCACTCAGCACCTCAACCCGCTGGGCGCGATCGCCATAGGGGCCGACGTCAGGACTAAGGCGCACACCAGCGCGGGCGCCCTCCGCTGGCCCTACCGCAAACCAGCCATAGGCCGCTCCACTGAAGTAGGCGTCGATGATCTGCCGGGCATTTGGCCAACCCAGGCGAGTGGCGTGAGCCTGAATGCGCTGTTCCACCCAGCCGCGGTCTGTCTCCTCACGGACGCCTCCATCCCGGTGATTGTCGCCGATGCTAAAGCGCCACTTGCTGAAGGTGCAGTTGAACAGGATCTGGGCTTCCATACCATGGTAGATGTTGGCGCCCAAGTGTTCACAGAATTTGCCATAGAGCAGGGGGCTGATGGTATAGGGTGCGCGCGCCCGTACGTCGACGATCAGCGTGGCGCTTTTGTCATCGGGCGAAGGTGTGTGATGGAGCAAGGCTGAGTTCGAAGTCATCTTGATGTTGTCTCCTTGGCATAGTGGTCAACTGTGATGGGCAGACACAGGCGGCGCCGACCGTGATGCGCGTACCATTCTGACTCCGGTGCGCCTATCGAGCAAATCGGTGCGCCGGTTACGTTGTGCCAGGCTGCCGGGAGAGTGCCCGGGTGGTCACCGTAGGCGCCCCACTCACCAACCAACATCGGCATACCCAGATGCTCTGCCGTCTCGCCATGCCGCCGGAAGATGGAGGCCACACGTTCGGGACTTGCCTGTGCCTTGTCCAGAATGTCGACGACCAGGTCATACCCGTGGGGGGCATAGACCTGGGCGGGGTCGCGCTGACCTGCCAGTTCCACCGGGACGATGGCGCTGCGCACGCCCATGTTCGAGCCCATCGTCGTCTCGAGGAACAACGCCTGCTTACTCCCGGTCGCCTGGATCGCCTCAGCTACCCGGTGAACCATGGGCATCAGAGACGTCGCTTCGAACTCCGCATACAGCGGCTCAGTGGCGTCAACGACCTGGGCATAGAGATCGGTGTCGCGCAGGAGTCCAAGGATCGCGGAGCGCCCTGAGGGCGTCAGCCATTGCTCAGCCAGTGACTCCACCGGCGAAGCGTCTGCCGTGATGGGGAACGGCGTGCCCTCGAGTGGTGAACCCGTCGCAGCAATCAGCTCGGCGCCCCTCGCGAACATCAGCTCCTGAATCCGCGCTGCGGCTGAACCCGGGAACGGTTCGTTCATGATGTCGAAGCCGATGATAGCAGATTCCTGAACGTATCGGCGTGCCAGGTGCGCCCACGCACGGACATAGTGCTCCTGGATGCCGATGCCATCAGGTGCAGGAGCATCGGCCCAGAAGTTATCGAGGGCCGCCTGCACGGCAGGGCTTGTAAAGTAGGCGTCACTCCAAACGCCGCCAAGGTCAACGTGCGTTGCTCCGCCGGTCAGCGTCGCCCACGCGGGCGCGCCGTCCGAGTACAGCACGCTGTAGAGATCCTCGTGCATGTCGAGGAAGACAAGGAGTCCGTGTGCCCTGGCCCAGGCGATCTGTTGGTCGAGACGTTTCAGGTATGCTTCGTTGTAGGCCCAGGCTCCGGCTCCAGGCCATCCCAGATGACGCCCAGGCGGATGGCGTTGAACCCCCAATCGCGCAGCCTCGCGTATAAGTCAGGGCCTTCGTCGACGATGTAGCCCTCATGGCGATTCTTGTCGACGACGTTGATACCATGCAGCAGCACGTGGCGGCCCTGAGGATCGACAAAGCGCGACCCAAGAATCTGGAGACGGGAGGTTGACGCCAATGTTACTCCGTCGGTAGCGAGGTTTATGACCATCCTCCATGGCTCACTGTGGGTTCCCACTTTCCCGAAACGACCGTCGCTTCATCCTTTCCGGGCCAGGGAGGCATCGTTACCGCGACGGCAGTAAGCGGCACGGGGCCAAAGGCACGGAACTGGAAACGGGTGCCCAGTGGGATCGTAATGCAGACACCCGCTTCGACCTGCACAACGTCCTCGGCGGCACCCTGTTTGCGCCACATCTCACCCCAACCCGAGAGGAAGTACCAGATCTCCTCTACGGTCTCGTGCACGACCGCCGCCGAGGTTTCGCCGGGCGGCAGCTCGAAGTGGGCCATGCTGCCGCGGTCGAGGCGCAACAGGAGGCGCACGTACGAGCCGTCGGGGGCGGTGCTGTCTGGTTCCAGAGGCAAGACCTTCGTCCCGAAGTGGGGTGTGAGAATCTTCATCACCACTCTGTTAGCGCTGGATTGGCCTTTGGGTGTCTGAAGAGTGCCTATACGTCCAGTTGTTGGTAGGGCCTGAAGAGGTCACGTACGAGCAGGGCACCCCCAACACCCATCGCAACCACAGCGAGATCCATGATGATGATGCCGCCGAGAACGAGACCATACCATATTCCGGATGGCTCACGTGCGCCTGAGGCCAGGCCGGTTTCGACGGCAAGGGCCTGGCTGCCGAATAATAGCACGGTAGCAATCACGAGGCTCCAGATGATGAGCGCACGCCTCGATTGTGCGCGCACAGCTGATCCGATCAGCAGCGCCCCTCCCAGCAGCACGATGGCAAAGAGCTCTGCCGGCATCAGGTAGTCGAAGAGGAATCGGCCGACCCTGAACAGTGCTACGAACGCCAAGACGATCGGCGCCAGAACCGGCAGCCACACCAATACGGTGCCAAAGATTGCCAGGATACGGGTTACGGTTCCGCGGTCTCCCATGGGTCCGACTCCTTCAGTTCGTAGAAGGCGAAGTGGTGAGGTCGAGTACCGATCCCAGAAAAGCCGCCAGGACACGTTGGTTCTCGTCCCAGCTCCTGGCATCAGTGTCGACGATCAGGTAATCCAGATCGGCGCTGTGTATGACCTGCAACTCAACGCGCTGCCGCATCTCGTGGAACGCGATGACGCCCTCGAAACCTTGGGCGCCTGTAGCCTTGCCCCATCCTTGTTGAGTGAAATAGGTAATGAGAAACTCCTTCCATGCCTGTGGCCTCTCGGCATCGGCTCGCTCGAGCGTGGCGCGGGGATGGCGCTGCTGTAGATACACCAGGACCGGTTGCAGTGGCTGGACCACTTTGGCGATCGTGTGGATGTGATCGAGGGCATTTGATACGGGCACGTTGTGTTTGCCAAGGAGTACCGTCAACGGGTTCTGCAGGAAACACGTTTCGAGGACGGTGACTTCCTGGCGCCTATGCGCCTCAGCTACGAAGTGTTGCCACCGGGCCGTGGCCAACCGACAGTATGTGCTTGCCCGTGGCGTCTCATAGACATCGCGTCTGGCAAGCTCGGCCACGAGGTCATCGAGGGGCACGCCTTCGTAGTCGCCTCTGAGCTTGCGGTAGGGCAGAAAATGGTCGGCGCCTTCCGTGACAGCGTGTTGCTCCAGCAGATGCCGATAGGGGGCATGGTTCGCAAGAAACGCCTCGAACTCCGGGCCATCAAAGTGCGCGACGCTTTCGAAGTCTGCAGGGTGGTCCAGATCGCCTTCACAAAAGAGGCGGCTGGGAACGTCGTGGCGATCCAACAGACGCTTGACAAACGTAGCTGTCGTCGTCTTCCCCGACCCGGCGATGCCCTCCACGAGCACGAGTTTACAGGGGGTCATAGCATACCCTCGCGTGTGTCAATGCAGTTGTACCTGGGTTGCCTACTTCCGACGTACCTGGTTGCGAATGACGGTTTTCTGCGTCTCTGCACCAGGGCGTGACTGGTACTCCTCCTCGTGGGGCCCGGCGATCTCGTAGCCCCGGGCTTCGATGAAGGCGTGAAGCCTCTCGATCGTCGGTGTCTCATCCGCATAGGCGCCGATGTGGAGGATCTGGGCGACGGTGCCGTAGTCCCAAACCTCGATGGCTACAGGTTGTTCGGGCACCTTCTGTACGATCCCGGTTGTGCCGTCCGGAACTGGCAGTGCCCAGGCGGCAGGCCAGTGCTCGCGGGGGACATCGC
>JAKJAE010000339.1 GCA_022707665.1 Chloroflexota bacterium | reverse complement strand
AGCGATCAGGAGGATCTTTCTGAGCAGCCGCGTACTGCGCTTCATATCCCAACTCCTTACATCCTTGGGCCCGGGACCAGGACGTCCCCGTTGGCCCAGCAGAGGGTCACCTGCCTGCACGACGCTTGGTCATTCAGAGTCTACCACCGAAGCCGGGACAGGGCTACTACTCGCGCCAAGAGAGCCTTGACGAATCTCGCAATCCTGGTATACTCCGTTTTGTAGCGATGCGGGGTAGAGCAGTGGCAGCTCGTCGGGCTCATAACCCGGAGGTCGGTGGTTCGAATCCACCCCCCGCTACTCACAAAAGACCAGGGCCCAGTAGGCTCTGGTCTTTTTGTTAGTCCGGTGCGCAAAGGAGTCAGACATACATATGAAGGCTTCAGACGGTGTGCTTGCGAACAGGAGCGCGGTAGGTGATTGGCTCATCCGCCTTGTCAAAGGCGTCATGGTCGGCGTAGGCTTCATCGTCCCCGGTCTCTCCGGGGGAGTTCTCGCTGTTGTGTTTGGGTTGTGGGAGCCGCTGATGCGCTTCCTGGCGAACCTGAGGGAGAAGTTCGTGCAGAACGTGCTCTACTTCATCCCTGTCGGAATCGGTGGCGTCCTGGGCGTCGTGGGCTTCTCCGCCGTCGTCGATTTTGCCTTCACAAACTATGCCGCGCAGTTCACCTGGCTCTTCATCGGGTTCATCGCGGGTACGTTCCCGTCTCTCTACAAGACTGCAGGTAAACAGGGCCGGAAGCCTCAGCATTGGCTGATTCTGGTGGTTGCTGCTGTCGGTATACTCCTTTTTATGCGTTTGATGGAAACGGTGAGCAGCGTTACGCTCTCCGCGAGCTTTGCCAGTTGGTTGTTGAGCGGTGCGCTGATTGGTCTGGGGGTTGTTGTTCCTGGGATGAGTCCCTCCAATTTCCTGATCTACCTGGGGCTCTACCAACCGATGGCCAATGGGATCCGTCGTCTCGACCTTGGCGTGATTATCCCGCTGGCGCTTGGCCTGGTGATCTGCGTTTTCTCCTTCGCCAAGTTCGTCTCGTGGCTTTTCGAAAAGTCTTATCCCCTTATGTACCACCTCATCTTGGGTATCGTCGTGGGCTCAACGCTGGCCATCATCCCCGGGGGTGTCAGAGGATGGGCTATCCTCGTGTGTGCTCTTCTGTTCGCCTTTGGCGCTGCGTGTTCCTACGCTCTGTCCAAGCTCGACGAGAAGCATCCTCACGAATCGATCATCTAGGATAGTGTTACAATAGCAGATACTGGCATCGCAAGCAACCGGGCCAGACCATCTGTAATGAAACTGCAGGCCCCATCCGCGCCCGTGGTACATCTGCAGTTACAGGAGGTAGCCGATGTCTCAGATTGATTCCTCACCCGCCTGGCAGGCACTGACGCGCCACCATCGGGAAGTGGTTCCCCTTCATATGCGGGATCTTTTCGCTCAAGATCCTCAACGCTTTGCCCGCTTCTCCCTGCAGTTCGGTGACATTCTGTTCGACTTTTCCAAGAACCGCATCACGGAGCGCACACTGGCGCTGTTGCTCGATCTGGCACGCCAGGCTAATCTATCACGCAGCATCGAGGCGATGTTTGGGGGCGAGAAGATCAACACAACGGAACGCCGCGCGGTGCTTCATGTCGCCCTGCGCAACCGTTCGGACGATCCTATCCTAGTTGATGGGCAAGATGTGATGCCCGAGGTCAGACGGGTTCTGGACAAGATGCGCACCTTCAGCGAGGCCGTACGCTCTGGCGCCTGGAAGGGGTATTCGGGCAGGGCGAT
The DNA here is from genome assembly GCA_022707665.1 of Chloroflexota bacterium. Classification (GTDB taxonomy): domain Bacteria; phylum Chloroflexota; class Anaerolineae; order B4-G1; family SLSP01; genus PWVB01. The sequence continues at coordinate 1,830 of JAKJAE010000339.1, read as the reverse complement.
CACTGATGTGGTGAACATCGGCATCGGCGGTTCGGATCTGGGCCCCAAGATGGTCTGTGAGGCGCTCAAGCCCTATGCCGGCCACCTGCGCGTCCATTTCGTTTCCAATGTGGATAGCACGGATCTGGTGGAGACGCTCAAGGTCGTGGACCCCGAGACTACGCTGTTCCTGGTAGCATCGAAGACGTTCACTACTCAGGAGACGATGACCAACGCGCATTCGGCGCGCCGGTGGTTGCTCGACACGGCACGCAGTGAAACTGCGGTTGCCCACCACTTTGCTGCTATCTCCACTAATGCGGCAGAGGTGAGCCGCTTTGGGATCGATCCCCATAACATGTTCGAGTTCTGGGACTGGGTGGGGGGGCGTTACTCGCTCTGGTCCGCGATCGGTCTTTCGATCGCGCTCTACCTGGGAATGGATCGCTTTGAGGAGCTCCTGGAGGGCGCCCATAAGGCTGACATTCACTTCCGTACAACGCCCTTCGAGCACAACATCCCGATCGTGATGGGGCTGCTCGGGATCTGGTACAACAACTTCTTCGGTGCCGAGTCGCACGCCATCCTGCCCTACGACCAGTATCTGGTTCATTTCCCGACTTACTTCCAACAGGGCGACATGGAGAGCAACGGCAAGAGCGTCACGCGCACAGGCGAATGGGTGAGTTACTCAACGGGGCCCGTGATCTGGGGGCAACCTGGTACCAACGGCCAGCACGCCTTCTATCAGCTCATCCACCAGGGCACAAAGCTCATCCCCTGCGATTTTCTCGCGGCGGCGGAGAGCCACAACCCCCTGGGTGACCACCATCCGATCCTGCTGTCCCACTTCTTCGCTCAGACTGAGGCGCTCATGCGGGGTCGGACGTCCGGGGAAGCACGTGCCGAGCTTGTGGCGCAGGGAGTCTCGGGTGACCAACTCGAGGCCCTTGTCCCGGCCAAGACCTTTCCGGGAAACCGCCCCACCAACTCCTTCTTCTATCGCAAGCTGACGCCTGAGGTGCTCGGTTCACTCATTGCGTTCTATGAGCACAAGATCTTCACTCAGGGCGTCATCTGGGGCATCAACTCGTTTGACCAGATGGGCGTCGAATTGGGTAAGCAACTGGCCAAGAAGATCCTGCCGGAGTTACCTGGTCGTGACGAGATCTCAAGCCACGATGCATCGACTAACGGCCTGATCAACGCTTACAAAGCATGGCGAGGCGCCGGGGACTGAGGTCGCGCGGCACATCCAATACGAACAGGCGAGGCATCCCAGGGGAGCCTCGCCTGTCCTGTTGTTTCGGTCAGGACGCGGGGCGTCGTCCTACCAGTGCCACGTGGTCACCGTTGCTGGTGTAAGTTTGATGAGCAGGTTGTGAGGATCCTCGATCCACCTCTGCGGATCTTCTGCTTTGACGCCTTCCTCACCCATATAGCGGGTGTAGATCCAGATGAACTGCCTGCGCAGAAGGTCCCGCGGCTCCCTTATCAGTGAAGCAGTGCCCTCGAAGATGACTGCCTTCGTCCCTCCGGCGTCGCCAGCAACGTCGATCACGATCGAGATCTTCGGGTTCTGCTGCAGGTCCGCGACCTTGCGGGTATTTCTGTAGGAGCTAATCCAGATGCTCTCGCCGTCCCATCCATACCACACCGGCACCGCGTGGGGCTGCCCGCTGGCATCGGCGGTCGCCATCCGTGCAATCAGGGGCTCCTCGAGAAAGCTGTTGATGAACTGGCGTTTCTCATCCGAAAGGGTCATCATCCAGAATCCCTCCTTATATGATCCCCACACTGATACAACGTTACGGAGCTGTGACCAGGGGCGGTCGTTGGCGCCGCGAGTAG
>JAKJAE010000338.1 GCA_022707665.1 Chloroflexota bacterium | reverse complement strand
CGGCTCCTTCGGCAACAGGGCGAATACCGCCACAACGGCAGCCAGCGACCGAGGCCGTGATCGGTGGCGTGGTGTTGGCTGTCGCAGGCTTCGGTGCCTACCGGTTGTGGCGCAGGCTTCCCGTACCACCCGTGCCGAAAGACGTCGAGGAGACCGTGCTTTCGCTCGCGGAGTTGGAGCAGCGCCACGCCGCAGGTTCGGTCAACGAGGTTGAGTATGCCCAGCAGCGGTCGGCTCTGATGCATGAGATCAGGGGGACCCTGGAGAAGCGTCCCTTACGTCGATGATCGAGATCGCTGGTCTGACCAAGTCGTTTGGCCCGCGCCACGCGTTAGCGTCAATTAGCCTGACGGTGAGCCGCGGTGAGTTTGTCGTCCTGGCGGGCCCCAACGGTGCCGGGAAGACGACGCTGCTGCGCATCCTTGCCACACTGCTGCGCCCTACGTCCGGTAAGCTGAAAGTGGCAGGGGTTGACCCGTTGAAGGTCGGGCCTCTGGCGCGCCGCCAGATCGGCTATCTGTCTCACAGAACGCTTCTCTACGATGACCTCACCGCCGAGCAGAACCTCCGCTTCTATGCGCGTATCTATGGGATCGAAGACGCAGAGGCCCGCATTGCCGACCTCCTGGCACGCGTTGACCTGACGGACCGGCGGCGTGACCTTGTTCGGACTTATTCTCGGGGGATGCAGCAGCGCCTTGCTGTGGCTCGGACGCTTCTGCACGGCCCGCAGCTCCTTCTGCTCGACGAACCCTACACGGGTCTCGACCCGGTAGCCGCAGATTCGCTCACTGCGCTACTCACCGACCTTCACGCAGAGGGCCATACGCTGTTGCTGACGAGCCATGCGCTGGAGAATGCGGCGCTGACAGGTCGCCGGGCTGTCGTTCTGTTGTGCGGTCGTGTGGTCTACGATGGCGCGATCACAGATCCCGCCGTTTTCGCGACGCACTACAGACAGCTCGTGTCTCAGGCGATGTCGTCGGCACGGCCTGCCAGCCCCGCTGCACCGAAGCCTGACCGCCCTGACTCTGCAGCGGATGTGTCAGGTCGGGCGCGGAAGCTAGACTACCTGCGCCAGGTGCTGGCGGTGGTGGGTAAGGACCTGACAGCCGAGCTGCACACGCGCGAGATCTTCAGCGCGATGGCGGTCTTCGCCATCCTGGCGATGCTGATCTTCAGCTTCGCGCTCGACCTACGCGGCGCGGTAGCACGCGCTGCGGCGCCGGGCGTGTTGTGGTCGGCTATTGCGTTTGCCGGCACCCTGGGCTTGAGCCGGTCGATGGCCCGTGAACAGGAGAGCGGCGGCATGGACGGATTGCTGCTGTCGCCGGCGGACCGCACCGTCATTCTCTTCGGAAAGGCGCTTGGCAGCCTGGTCGTCATGGTGGCGCTTGAGGCTGTGCTGGTGCCGCTGGCGACGGTGTTGTTCAACGTGAATTTGCTGAATCCGGGCGTGGTAGCAGTTCTGGTTCTGGGCACGGTTGGATATGCCCTGGTTGGCACGCTCCTGGCTGCGATGGCGGTCAACACGCGTGCTCGCGAGGTCATGTTGCCCATACTGCTCTTGCCCCTGGTGGTACCGTTGCTGATCGCTGCGGTTCAGGCCACAAGTGGCCTGCTCGAGGGACTGCGCTGGGCTGATCTGCGCGGTTGGACGCAGCTTCTCGTGGTCTACGATCTGTTGATCGCCGCGGCGTCGCTGCTCACGTTTGAGACGGTGGTGGAGGCGTAGGTTATGGCAGAGACTTCGGTTGCCTTGCGGCGTCGCGATGGACTGGGACTGGTTCTCGGGCTCCTGAGCATCGTGTCGTTTCTTGGTGCGCTCTGGATGGTCTTCGGCTATGCGCCCCGTGAGGCTACGATGGGCGATGTGCAGCGCATCTTCTACTTCCACGTTGCTTCAGCATGGGTGGGGTTCTTTGGCTTCTTTGTGACCTTCGTTGCGGGTATCGTCTATCTCACGCGCGCCGACCGGCGGTGGGACATTGTGGCGCACGCATCTGCCCAGGTGGGGCTCGCTTTCATCACGATGACGGTGCTCACGGGGATGCTGTGGGCCAAACCCGCGTGGGGCGTCTACTGGACGTGGGAGCCGCGGCTGACGATTTCGGCTGTGCAATGGCTTCTCTACGTCGCGTATGCGATGCTGCGGGGATCGGTGATGAGCCCGGAGCGTGAGGCGCGATTTGCTGCCGTCTATGGCATTGTCGCCTTTGTCACCGTGCCCTTATCATGGTTTGCGATCCGCTGGTGGCGCACGATTCATCCGCAGATCGTGTCATCCGAGGGGATGGCAATCACGCCCAGGATGCTGTATACCCTCTTCGCGTCGCTCGCTGCCTTCACCCTTGTCTATGCCACGCTCTTGCGCCAGCGCATCCGGCTTGCCAACGCGCGTGACCGGCTCGAGTTACTGCGGTTGGCACAGGAATCCTGAGGAGGACAGGCATGCCCATCTACGTCGTTGTTGCCTATGCCATTTTCTGCGCCGTGCCCCTGGGTCTTGGTATCGTGACAGCGCTGCGCCACCGTCAGGTGCTGCGCGAGATCGAGATGCTGCAGAGGCAGAACGGTTGATCCCGTGGACCTGGCTGCTGTCCGCTGGCTTGGCGGTTCACCGTGTTCGGGAAAGAGCTCGATCGCTGAGTTGTTGGTCGTCAGGAATGGGGTGCGTGTATACCACGTTGATGAGGCGTTCCGGGATTACAGCCGGCGGATCTCCCCCGAACGACATCCCCTGACCCATAGGTGGTTGACGACACCGTGGAACGATCTGTGGATGCAGTCCGCCGATACGCTCCTGGCAGAGGCGATCGCCGCATACACTGAGCAGTTCGAGCTGATTCTTGAGGACCTCAGGGCCTTGCCGAATGGAGAGCCTCTGATTGGCGAGGGAACGGCGCTGTTGCCGGGCCTGGTTGCGCCCCTGTTGTCCCAAGACCGACGGGCTCTCTGGATGGTCCCAACAGAACGCTTCCAGCGGACCATGTATCCCAAGCGTGGCGCCTGGGTCCAGGACATTCTGGCAACGTGCGAGGATCCGGCTGCGGCGCTGACGGCCTGGATGGATCGGGATGTGGCCTTTGCCCGGTGGGTGGTGGCGGAGGCCACAGCCCTGGGCCTTCCCGCGATCTGGGTCGATGGTTCTCAGGGCATCCCGGCGCTGGGCAAACTGGTCGCTGTGCATCTGGGTCTCGAGCCATAGCTGGCGCGTCCTGACGAGCACGTCCTACCCCTGTCCACGTACATCTGCACTGACTGAGGAGGCACAATGGCGAAACAACCCTTTGGGGCGTTGATCATCCACGGGTTCACATCGAGCCTTGACTGTGTGAAAGGACTCCAACCCCCACTGGCGGCGCTTGGTCTCCCCACGCGAATGCCGGTCCTGCGCTCCCGGACAACGACACGAACTACCCATGGGCGCCGATGGAGGCCATCGCTCAGATGCTGGCCTTCTCGAAGCAAGCGCGGGACCGTCTTCGTGAGGTGAACGTCCCCACGCTTGCCCTTCAGGGTCGCGCTGACACAACCGTTTTGCTGATCGGCGCTGAGATTGTGCTGGGTGACATCACGACACAACCGGCGAACAAGCGCATTTTCTGGTTTGAGCGGACC
>JAKJAE010000337.1 GCA_022707665.1 Chloroflexota bacterium | reverse complement strand
GTACCATCAGTGCCGTCGATCGCTCGCCGATGACCTCGGCTGCGGAAGCTGTCTCGTTCACCTCCCTACGGTCGCTGACCAACTCGGAGACGCACGCGCCCCCGGATTCCTGGGCCGGCTATGGGTGATGTATGAGCTTACTGTCCAATGGTGATGAGCCTGCCGTCGCTACGCCCGAACACTTCGGGGAAGTAGAACTCGCTCGCAGTCGTTGGAAGGACGTGGTAATCCCCTGGCAATGTAGCGCGGAACGTATAGGCGTACTCGTACGTGCCTGCTGTCAGATAGTCGGCGAACAGCACCACTTTCTCGTCTCGCAGCTCGCTTCGGGTATACCAGTGCCACCACCACCAGAACCGTGAGTTCTCGCGTTCGAGCCGGGGGCTCATCGCGAGCAGACTCGTCGTGGCCAGCCCGGTGTCGATTGCCTCTGCACCTGCAGGCAATGGATCCTCCACGACGACATAGTAACGGTCGTGTGGCGTGATGACTGTGAGGTCGACCCGGATCACGTCGCCAAGTTTGACCTCACGCACCTCAGGGCAGTCGCGACGGTCAGGGGCGTCGCAGTCGGCCATCGTGTAGCGCCGCTGGATGGCGAAGCCCCGGTCTTCGGCCTCAATCAACTCTACCGGCAGGTAGATCTGCAGGTGAGCAGTGTAATACAATCGCCCTGCGCCGCTCGTCCGCGCCACGGTCAGCGCATTCGTCGTGTCAGCGCGGAGCTCGGAGACCGGAACAGAAACCCTGACGTTCTGCTGGATCGTTTCGCGTGAGGCCGTTGCGCTGGCCTGCTGGGCGTCGTTGATGTAGAGCGCGAAATCGTAGCTGGCATCCAGCTCGCCTGTCTCGACCATCCAGTTGGTCAGGGCGATCAGAGCCCATGCAGTCTCCTGAGTTGTCTCCCAGATACCGGCCCGTCGCACGACCATCAACCATCGCACGACATTCGGTAGAAGTTCGTTGTCCGGATCCAGTTTGGTCAACGTGTCCAGCACGATGGCTGTTGACCGTGTATCGGTGTTCATCGCCCACCAGTCATGGTGCGCTTCCTCCCAGTGAGCTCCTGACGCACTCAGGATCGCCGCATTGTTGAGGTCTGACAGTAACGTTTTGAGTCGGGCGTCATCAGGTGACTGCAGCCATATCGCCTGTGCCAGATACGCTCGGGCATAGGTGCTCAACCTGTCGCGCTGGTCGAACAACTGGTCGAGATCACCTCGCTGGACAGCATTTCCCTCAGAAAGAACGTAGAGCAGCCACGCTTGGCGGTTGGCCTCCCGGTAGGCGCCGATGTTGCGCGGTGGCTCGATCTGGGCTGCCAGGTAGGCCAGCCCCTGAGATAGGACCTGCCTATCGACCGTCAGATCGGCCTGACGCGCCTTGAGCAATGCGAAGATGACATAGCCGCTTACGTAGGGGTTGCTCTGAGGAGCCTCAGCCCGGTACCACCATCCCCAGCCGCCGTCGGGGTTCTGCTGGGCATAGAGCTCGCTTAGCCCCTCGTCAAGCAGGTCTGGCAACCGCGCAGCAAGCTCCGGTTGGTCGATTCCCAGCGAGCGCAATGCCTGATATGTGAGCACGTTGGGAAGGAACCTGCTCACGGTCTGTTCGGTGCACTCATACTCATAGTGCTCCAGATACTCAAGCCCTTCTCGCATTCCTGCGGCAAGACTTGGATCGAGTTGGACCGTGAGCTGGCCACGCCGCGCGTCGAGCTCGGGCGGGAGCGCGATGGCCTCGGTTCGGGTACCTCCGTCGACCAGCTGCCCCGCAGTTCCCACGGTGTCGGGTGCGCTGTAGCGAAGGACCATCAGCGTGTTGTTGGGTCCCGTCGCTAACCGTGGTTTGCTGGCATCGGAGTAGGTGCCGGAGACTGCACTGAAGACCAGATCGGCCCGTTCGACGTCCTCAACGGTGGCCCACCAGGTGACCCTTGTCTCGCTGTGGGGTGCGATGGATGCGATTTGGAGTTCCGGGGTCTCGGCGTCTATCGCCAGGCCGTCGGCGCCAAGGCGCACCTCGACATCGAGCGCGGCGTCCGTGTTGTTCGCTACGTTGGCGGCGAACTGCACGTGGTCATCTATCACGAGGAACCTGGGCGTGACCGGACGGACGAGCAGGGCCTTGGTCGCGACGACCTCGGTCTGGCCCTCACCAACCCACGTTTCACCCGTCAGGCCGACGCTACGGGCTACCCAGGTTGTCAGGTTATCCGGTAGGGTGACGGTCGCCGAAGCCTTGCCCTGCGCGTCGGTGAGCAGGCGCGCGGTCCAGAAGGCAGTATCGGCGAAGTCAGCGCGCACCTCAACGCCTTCGGGCGCCGCGGCACCACCGCCCATCGCAGTGGCAGGCATCGCTGTGGCCATCGGGGCGGGCGCTTCCAGAGCCATTTCCTGCTCGACAGCCTCGTCTCGAGCCCCCATGCCGTCAGCGTTCGCGAGGTCGTGTGTGTCGATATCCTCAGATAGCGTGCGCAGATAGCGGTTCATCGACAGACTCAGATCGCTTGCCGTGGTCACCTGAAGCATCCGATGGCCGTACAGACCACTGAGTATCTGTTGTGTCCGTGGCATGAGGCTCAGGATTGCCTTGTCAACCACGTCGAGCGATATCTCGGCGTTGGGTACTGGCTGACCGTCGGGACCCTTGACGCTGACCGTATAGGTCACAGCGCTGCCCGGATCCGTGGTGGTCTGGTTAGCATCCACCGCGATCTGAAGAGCCTTTGGTGCCGAGCTGACCTCGAGCGGGATGATGCCCATCTTCATCTCAGCCAGGTCGTTGCCGCGGCCCTTGATGAGGACCACGGATACGTAGATGTTCGGGATATCGCCTTCAACAATGGGGAGCCGGTATACCGCACTATTGCTTTCCAGTTGGATGGTCTCATACCTGCGGATGCCCTCACGTTCAATCGTGACGAGGGCCCAATGTGGCACCTGGAATGGCGATGGGATCAGGATTTCTGCTGTGTCTCCTACCTGGTAGACCGGTTTGTCGCTGACCAGGGTGATGCGATCGTGGTTCTCGCGTCTCCATGAGACGTATTCCGATCCGGACACCCAGATGAAGAGCGACGACCGGATCTCGGACGTTGCCGCTGAGGGTGAGGCTGGTGTGGCGACCACGCGATACGCCCCCGCTTCGGGTGGCACAAACGAGGCTGTGGCTTCGCCGAGGTTGTCTGTTGTCACTGTGACGTCCATGACAAGCGTATCGTTGGTCTCCCATGACCATGAACCGCCACCTGCTTCGTTCTCCACAAACGTGTTCATCCATTCGCGGCGGTAGAGGCTAGCGCGAATGGCCGTGTCCGGGATCCGATTGCCCTCGATCTCAGACTTCTCTCCCACCTGGCTCACGTAAGCGCGCGACTGGAGGCCAATATAGTAGGGGCCAGGGTGTAGGATGACGGCGGTTCGGCCCGCTATCTCTTGGTTGTCAGGCCCGGTTGCCGTGGCTTCGATAGTGACGCGTTGGGCACCTTTGTCCATCGCGTTGGCCAGTGTCTCGCCGGCAATAGAGATCGACATCTGTCCGGCTGCATCGGTCGTGCCCTGTCCGCTCAGAATTGACTCCGGGGGAGCGGGACCCCACCACCAGCAGTCAAAGCACCGGTAAGGGTCGTCGGCGTCC
>JAKJAE010000336.1 GCA_022707665.1 Chloroflexota bacterium | reverse complement strand
CCCGGATGGGCGAAGTGCAACTTCGCCCTACGGCAGCCGTGCGAGCCCACAGTCCTGCGGAAAAGTGACGCCCACCCCATCTGCCGTCCAGCTTGTCCCGCTGCGCCTCTGCCCTATACTCTGTGAAGCCTGAAGCGGCGCCCTATGCTCGCCTCGTACACTGACCGGAGTCAGGGAATACCGTATGCACGTTGCACTACACGACGTATCGAAGGCCTTTACAACGACCCGGGGGCCGCAGAAGCCGTTTACCCTTTCCACACCGTCGGCACTGCTGTCGGCTCTGGGTACGATCGACCTGGACATCGCCTCCGGTGAGTTCATGGGCATCCTTGGCCCGAGTGGCTGTGGCAAGTCAACACTGCTGAGGCTCATCGCAGCCCAGATTGCTCCTACCACCGGCACGATCCATCTGGACGGTGAGGGCCCCGATGCCGCGCGGGTCCGCAAACAGATTGCCTGGATGGCACAGAATCCCGGACTGCTGCCGTGGAAGACCGTACGCGCGAACGTCGTTTTACCCCGTGCCGTCAACCGTAAGCACCAACGGCCTGCTCCTGACCCACAGGAACTTCTCGATATGGTTCAACTCGCGGCCTTTGCCGACGCCTATCCCTCCACGCTCTCGGGGGGGATGCAACAGCGTGTCGCTCTCGCGCGCACCCTCGCGACGGGCGCCTCTCTTTGGCTCATGGACGAGCCCTTCGCCGCCCTCGACGAGTTGACGCGCGAACGACTTGCCGACGAGGTTCTCCAGTTGTGGCGTGTCTTCAGGCCAACGGTGCTATGGGTCACCCACAACGTCATCGAGGCATCGCGGATGGCTGATCGTGTCGTTGTGATGACGTCGAGTCCCGGTGTGATCCGCGGCATCGTACCTATCGAGCTGCCCAGGCCGCGCGACGAGACCAGCGCTGAGATGGGCGCTGTCATCCGTGACCTGAGGTTCCTGCTGCGCGAATGAACGCTCCGGGGACCCGCTCCTCGAGATGGTCCGACGCCATCTCCATTACCCTGATCGTTGGCATAGCTCTGATCGCGTGGGAAGGTGCTGTCAGAGCCAGGGATATCCCCCCCTACCTTCTTCCCGCGCCATCGCTCATTGCAAAGACTCTATGGAGCAATGCATCCCGGTACCTCACCGCCGCCGCTGTAACACTGGTCGAGGCCCTCGTCGGGCTGGTCCTGGGATTGGTCGTCGGAACTCTCGTCGCGATTGTCATCACCTACTGGCGCCGGCTCGAGCGCGGGGTACTTGCATTGGCCATCCTGGTCAAGGCCACTCCCATCGTCGCCCTTACGCCGCTGCTGATTATCTGGTTTGGTTTCGGCCCCGTGCCCAAGATCATTGTCATTGCTCTGATGACCTTCTTCCCAATACTGGTCAACGTCCACGTTGGACTCCGCTCCACTGACAGCGCACTCCTCGACCTCTTCCACTCTCTCGCGGCGGGCCGTTGGGAGCTTTTCCGTCACGCTCAGTGGCCCTCGGCACTTCCGTTCCTCTGTGCCGCGCTCAGGGTCACGGGCCCGCTCTCTCTGGTGGGCGCCGTCGTGGCTGAGTGGGCAGGGGCATCCAGCGGGTTGGGCCGCGCGATGTGGATGGCCTATACGAACCTCGATATGCCCGCCCTCTTTGCTGCGGTCGCCTGCTCCGCGGTCATGGGCATCGGGCTCTACGGTCTGATCGTTGCGTTTGAGGCCCGGATCATTTTCTGGGATTGAGTCCTGACAAATCAAATCGGAGGTCTTATGCAAAGCCACAGACAGAGACTCACCCGGCTTCTGAGCCGGCGGGGTCTGACCCCCCGGCTTCCGAGCTCCCGGCTTCTGAGTCACGGGCTTCCGAGCCCCCGACTTCTGAGTCGCCTTGCCTCTCCTCTGCCCTGGTTATGTCGAGCACTGGGAGTGCTGGCGCTGTCTCTGCTCGCCTCTTGTGCTGCCCGCACATCTCCTCGCGACGCTCTCGTCTTCATGGCTGGCTACAAGGCACAGGCCAATCTTCCCTTCGTTGGCGTCTATATGGCCGAGGCACAGGGGTACTTCGAAGACGAGGGGCTGGACGTCGATATCCAGCATTCGGCAGGTGGGGGAGAACACCTCCAGCTCCTTGTAGCAGGAAAGGTTCAGATCACGACCCAGGACGCCGCTGTCTTACTCAAACGGCGCATTGATCCCGGACTCCCTCTCGTCTCCATCGGCATGATCGGACAGCGGGGCCAACAGGCCTTCGTGGCACTCGCCAACAGCGGCATCGAGACGCTGGAGGACTGGCGCGGTCGCAAAATCGGGTTCAAGGGCACGCCACCGCCGGAGCTATTGGCACTGCTCGCGGTCGCTGGGCTTTCTCAAGACGACGTCGAGCTCATCAACGTAGGGTTCGATCCACGCGTGCTCACTGAAGGCCTGGTAGACGTTTACCCCGTATACACGTCCAATGAACCGTACACATTGCGTAGCTGGGGCTACGACCTGGTCCTTTGGGATCCTGCTGACTACGGCGTACCGACCTTGGGACTGGCCTACGTCACCACAGACGCCACTATGGAGGCACAACCGGACGAACTTGCGCGTTTCATGCACGCAGCCTTAAGAGGAATCGCGTACGCCGAGGCGCACCCCGACGAAGCCGTGGAGGCTGTGCTACGGTATACGGGCCCCGAGACCGACCGCGGGCATATGCGCTACATGCTGCTCACCGAGATCGAAGCCGCCTATGGCCCAACGACCCAAGCCCACGCTGGCCCGGTCTATCGTGGCCTCGGGTGGCAGACCGCAGAGCAGTGGCAATCGCTTCAGGAGTCCCTGCTGGCCAATCAGGCCATTGCACAGCGCATCGATGTGGGGACGGTGTTCACGAACCGCTTTCTGCCCGAGGATCAGTGAGCATTTCAATCGACTCGTCAGGGTAGGGAAAAGGTCCCCAACTCGACGGAGTCGCCGATCGCGTTCCCCTCGTTGTCGACGACCGGCAGACGGGTCATGTCGGCCAGAAGATACCACCCCACGATCACACGGTACTCACCGCTGGGTCGTTCAGGTGTGATGTAGAACGCGTGAGCATCCAGAACCTCTTCGCCAGCAATCCACCCACTTGTCGGTCGGGTACCCTGTACGGGCCAGCTATCGACCTGTCCATAGAGCTTGCCGTCGGGGCCGATGGCCTGTACAAACACGGTGTAGTCCGAGCCGAGCGCCTGCACGCCACGCCACGTCAAGGCAACGTGCAGCGGCCCTCCCGCAGCCACGCCGCTCGCGTCAAAGGACGATGTGACCAGCACGATGCGACCATCGAAAACGGCCTCACCCGCAGCGGCGGAAGTCACCGCGACGGTTCCAATCGGGCATGCCGCCTGGCTCGTTCCCAACCACCGGCATCGCGCCTGCCCGGATGGCGCCCTCACCTCCAGCCGGTACTGTCCCGGCTCTTCCGGTGCGTCCACCGAGTAACGCCGCACGACACGTTCACGCGCGCCTGCTGATGTATCACATCTGACTGTCACCCCGTTTTCGCCGTTGGCCACAAGCCTGGTCGTGCCGGCTAAGGTGTCCGTAGCGCCAGCCTCGCCCTCACGTATCCACAACAGGTCGACCAGGGTGTCATTCATTTGCCCTGAGCCATTCTGGGAGGTGCACACCC
>JAKJAE010000335.1 GCA_022707665.1 Chloroflexota bacterium | reverse complement strand
CCGGCGGTCAGCGCGTCATAGAAGGCGCGCCGGGTCTCTGCCGAGGGATCCCGTGCCACCTGCTGCAGCGCAAGCAGCAGGTCGTCGTTGGAAAAGGTCCAGGATCTGGCCTATGCTCTCCAGCACTGTGGTATGCCTCGATCCACTGCCCTAGCGACAGGGATGGTAGTCTGCTCCCAGGATCAGCCGCAGCTTTATGTCACCGGACGAGGCCCCAAGGTAGGTGACCTGGGCATCGGAGACACCGAAGACCTCCTGGACGATCGAGATGCCTGTACCCTTGGCGTGCTCGCCAAAGACCTGAATCTGGGTGAGTGGGTAGGCCTGGCCATCGCTTTCGCCCAGGACCGGTGTGAAGCCATACGTGTACAGACGGTCGCTGGCGAGGAGTTCCCATTGCGGCTGTGACGATCCGTTCCACACCTCGACCTTGACCGAGGCAAGCGCCGCCCGGCTCTCTGCGGGCGGTAGCATGGCGCGGTCGATCACGGGCGCGATCTTGTCCCATTGTGGCAGGTAGACGAATCCCCCGGTCGAGGTTGTGTAGGGGGTGACCTCGGCACTGCCAATGTTGTAGAACATTACCTGAGAGGCCTCGATTCGCGCAGCGATCAGGCCCAGCGAGAGAATCCGCGCCCATTCGAGGTCCGTGTCGACGATCTGGCCGTACTGGTCGTAGAGTGCGGGGATCTTGCTGAGAAGGTCGCCCTCGCGGGCCTTGCGCCAGATGGCCTCGAGAACCTGTTGTTGGCGTTCCTCCCGGTCGAAGACGCTCGTGGTCTTGCGCGTGCGCGAATACCAGAGCGCCAGCCGGCCGTCCATGTGCTGGATGCCGGGTTCGAGTGCCATGATCTGATAGACGCCGTTCTCATCGGGATAGGGCCAGTAGTCCTGGAGGTGGCAGTAGACGGGCACGTCGATACCTCCGAGGATATCCACGATGTCCTTGAGCCCCTGGAAATTGACCTTGGCGTAGTAGTCGGCGGTAATCCCGAGGTTGTAGAGCAGCGTCTGGTTGAGCAGGCCAAAGCCCCCGCCGTCGAACCCGTACGTCTCGCCAACCATATCGGCGACGTTGATGCGGTTCATCTTGAACTGCGGGATGTAAACATAGAGATCGCGTGGGATAGAGAGCAGGGCGACCGATGGGATCTTGGGATAGATGATGGCGAGCTGGATGGCGTCGGTATTCCAGTGTTCCCAGTCCGGGCGGCGGTCACTCCCCAACAGGACGACCGTGATGGCCTCTTCGGAGATAGGGTAGCGCGGCACGGCTGTGGGGATGGGATAGGTGTTGGTGACATCGTCGCTAACCGTGATGTCCACCGGCACGGCTGTCGGGCGGTTCAGAGGAAGCGGCGTCGGCGTTGCCGTAGGTGATGGGGTTCGCGTGGGGCGGGGTGTCCGCGTCGGGATGGGTGTGGCTGTCGCAGTGGGGAGGGGCGTTGCGGATGGCAGCGCGGTCGCGGTCGGCTCCGACGTGGGCGTCGCCGTTGCCGTGGAAACGGTCGCGAGCGGTGTCGGCGTTACGACGATGTCCGACTGACGGGCTTGCACAGCGGGTAAGTCGAGGGTCAATTCGGCAATCTGGAGCAACAGCAGCACCAGAACAGCCGCCAGGGCTATGCATAGGAGGACTAGGGCCGCGGTGAGCAGGTTGGGTTGGTTCGATTTAGGTAACATACCCGAGTGACTGTGTACCTTTCCCCGATGCAACTATTGTACGACACCCCAGTTGACTGTCCAGAAGGAAAGTGCACGGTGCACGGGGGTGCTTCAGGATGGGGGCAGACACGCTGCTCCCACGGCCCATAGCGCACGATCACGGCCTTTGCGCAGCATCTCCGTCCGGAAAGTGCCGGGGACTGCGGAAAGTCCCCGGCACTGACAGCGCCCCTGGCACCTGGACGGGCGCCCAGCACAGGATAAGCAAGACGGCAGCCTTCATTTTACCCTCAAGATGAAATGCTCCCGCGAAGAGTATACGCCGCACACTCTTCGCGGTGCCGTTGACCCTGAAACAGACGCCAGTATACTTTCGGGTTGGGGCGCTGTCGAGCCACTTCCGGGGGTAGAGGATCGATGGATCCATTTGCACGCGCGCAACACAATGCTTTTGTCTCCCATGCCGTCGACCGGGCACACACCCGTCGTCTCGATGCAACCTGGCTTGCTGATAGCCAGTCCAGCCCGAGCACGCGGTACGTGGTCGTATGGCAGGACGAGATTCTGCTCGAGAACGAGGTCGACTTCGCCGATGCCAGCCCGGACCAGGGCGCGCTTTTGCACCTGCAGCACTTCAGCCAGTCTGAGTTGGTTGAACTCCAACAACAGTGCCCCGGCCAGCCGTCTGACGTGGTCCTGTTGGGGACCCTGGGAGGCATCACCTACTTTGCGGTGGGCATCGGAGACACGTGCGACGTCCTGGGCCGAGGCCTGGGCAACGGCGGGCAATTCCTCGACCTGCGTGGGGCTGCGACGCGACTGAGCCACGAGGAGGGAGCGCTTGCTGCTCAGGCCAAAGCCATGGTGCACTGGCACAGGCAGCACCGGTTTTGCGGGCACTGCGGCAGTCCGATGCAGAGTGAGGAGGGGGGCTATCAGCTTCGGTGCACCAACAACGCATGCGGGCAGGTGCATTTCCCGCGGGTCGACCCTGCGATCATTGTGTTGGTGCTCCGGGGCGAGCGCTGCCTGCTGGGCCGGCAACCGCGTTGGCCCAAGACACGATATTCGAATGTTGCGGGATATGTGGAGCCGGGCGAGAGCCTGGAGACCGCTGTGGCGCGTGAGGTCGCGGAGGAAGCGGGCGTCGTGATCCGGAGCGTCGAGTACCACAGCTCGCAGCCTTGGCCCTTTCCTCAGGCGTTGATGGTTGGATTCACTGCCGAAGCCGAGACTTCCGAGATCACGCTCAACGATGGCGAGTTGGCGGATGCGCGCTGGTTCACGCGTGCCGAGATCCGTGATGGACTTGCATCGGGCTTGCTCAGCCTCCCGTCACCCACCTCGATTTCCTTTCACCTGATCGAAGACTGGTTCGATCGGGGTGATTGTGGCAGGCTTCGCACATTGGTTGCTGAGACGCCAGGTTAGGGGACGCGGCGGGTGTGGCCCACTGCGGAGGTCCGTTGGTTTGTCGAAGGGAGGATCCCTGGCGACTTCTTGGCATGGTTTGCCAAGGATTTCCCGCTTCTCGAGACGCAGCCACCTCGGGTCGACATCTATCTGCCGATTCTCACCGATGACGGGATGGGCATCAAGCTACGCGAGGGGCGGATCGAGATCAAGCAGCGCTATGGCAGGCTGGGGCCGATGACCTTGACGCATGGTGTAGTCGGCATTCCTGAGCTGTGGCGGAAGTGGGCCTTTGGCCCGATTGCGCCCGGGGAGAACGGCCTGGAAGGCTGGGTTGCGGTCCAGAAGACGCGCTTGGTGCGCAACTATGCTGTTGGCGCCGAAGGAGAGAGACCCGTGCCCATTCCGCACACACAATCGCCCGAGCGTGGGTGCTCGGTAGAGCTCACGGAGGCCTTGGCCAACGGACAAGTGTGGTGGACCATCGGCTTCGAAGCGACGGGCTCCGAAGCGGAGCTGGCAGTCACGCTGGAGAGTGTCGTCGAACAGACGCTCATCGGCTGCGACCGGCTGTGGC
>JAKJAE010000334.1 GCA_022707665.1 Chloroflexota bacterium | reverse complement strand
AGCCACGAACAACGACGGACCCTGAAGCCAGTCAGTAGGCAGGTACTTCAGGAACTTCAGAGCGGCATCCGTCTGTGGACCCGTGATCCCCCAGATGGCATACCCCAACTCGTGCAGGAACCCCCACACCATGCCTACAATGAGATACCCGTTGATGCCGCCCAAGAAGATGCCCAACAGACTGTCTTGCAGCTTCTCCTTCCGCGCCCGTGCGCCCAGCCGCGGCGACAGAATCATCGTCGCATACCCGAACGAGACGAGCACGCCGAAAATCATCAGGCGCACGTAGAACCAGGTCTTCGGGTCAGACTGCTGCAGCGACTGCAACGACGTGCTCAACACCGGCACATAGACCAGTGCCACAAACTCGATGAACCGGGCCAGAATGACACTGAAGCTCACCAGCAGCTCTTTAGCCCAGCCGCGCAGCGCCCCAATGATACCGAACAGAATCACCAGGACCGTGAAAAACGTCTCTAGAGGTACCATAACAGCCTCCGCTCTGGTGGCCCTACCCTGCGGCGGCAGGCGCTGCCTTCTGCCGCTGCCCTAGATCGAGAAGAAGTCGTGCCGCGCGGGTAGCCGCATCGGGCCGCGCCAGCTTGCGCGCCGCCTCTGCCATCTCCTGAAGCTGGACATCGTCCCCTAACAGGCGCCGAACCGTATCGACGATGGCCTCAGACAGTGCTGCGTCCTCAAGAACGGCTGCTGCGCCCCGCTTCTCCAGCCACCCGGCATTCACGCGTTGGTACCGCCAGGCATAGGGATAGGGCACCAGGATCGAGGGCAACCCAAAGTGCGGGAACTCGCCAAGTACGCTGGCCCCCGAACGACAGATTACCAGATCCGCTGCAGCCATTGCCGCTCCCATCTGCTCGTGCAAGTAGGGGTAGGCATGGTAACGCGCCAGTACCGGCGCTGGCATCGAGGCACGCGCGGCGTCGACCTCCGGCCAATCCAACGTCCCACTCACGTGGACGATCGTGGCCAGTTCAGCAAGCGCACCCACATTGGCTAACACAGCCCTGTTGATCGATCGCGCGCCCCGGCTACCCCCAAAGACGAGCAACACGCGTTCATCCGGGTCCAGCCCGAGGGCCGCGCGCCCCGACTCCCGCGTCCACGCTGTGATCCGATCTCCCAGAGGATACCCGGTCACCACACCCTGCCCTTCCGGAAAGTACTCAAGCGACTCAGGAACACTCACCGCCACCTTCTGTGCTAGTCGGGCAATCGCCTTGACTGACTGCGCCGGCTCGATGTCGGGCACAAAGACCATGGCTGGTACGCCCTGCAACCGGGCAGCGACCGCTGCCGGACCTGCCACAAAGCCTCCGGTGGTCAGCAGCGCAGCCGGCTTCTCAGTTCGCATCGCTTGCCGGGCCACGAAAACTGCTCGCACCAGATTCCACCCGTTCCGGACCGCGTTCAATAAGGCCACACCGTGCAACCCTCCACCGGGGAGCCCGATGAAGGGTATGGCATGCCTGCGCACCAGGTCACCCTCCATGCCCGTGAGGGTGCCCACCCAGGTCAGTTCGACCTCAGGGTCGATGTCGCGCAGGGCTAGTGCTATGGCGAGCGCCGGATAGACGTGCCCAGCCGTCCCGCCACCAACGATCCAGAACCGCATCCCAGTCTCCCTTGGGTTTCCCTCGCGATATGCCCAACAGCAATCCCACTCCACCCAGGGTGATCAACATCTGGGTTCCCCCGTAGCTGAAGAAGGGCAACGCCGTGCCCGTAGGTGGAAAGATACCGACCATCACGAGGATGTTGAGCAGCACCTCGGTCAGGATCATCGTAGTGACCCCAAACGCCACCAGCGACCCGAATGCATCCGGAGTACTGAGCGTCACCCGGTAGCCCCGGTAAGCGAACGCCAGAAACAGCAAGAGTACCACCAGGCAGCCGATCAAGCCCCCCTCTTCACCGATCACTGAGAAGACGCTGTCGGTGTGAGGGAACGGTAGATACCCAAACTTGAGCCGGCCCTGCCCCAAGCCAACGCCGAAGACGCCCCCTTCGGCAAGCGCCTGTACCGAGCGCCGAACGTGATAGTCCATCAATTCGGGATTCTTTAGCGACGTCAGATGCACCTCCAGGCGCTGCCGAGCGTGCTCCATGTTCCACACCAACAAACTGACAGGAATACCTGCCACGAGCCCCGACAGCGCGATCTGGATCGGGTCTCCCCCCGCAAAGAAGAACATCGCCAACCCCGTGACGACGATCAACAACGTCGTGCTCAGGTCTGGCTGCAGGAACACCAGGCCACCCACCAACCCGACGATCATACCGAAGGGAATGAGCCCGTACTTCACCTGGTTCAACTGCTCGCCCTTGGAGGCTAGCCACGCCGCGACGTAGATGACGGTCACCAACCGCGCCAGCACGCCCGGCTGTACGGAACTGCCCAGTCCGAAAAGCCCTCCCAGGCTGCGCCCCTCTGCAGACAGGTCGATCAGACCGCGCGAAGCTCCCAGCACTGGTTTGGCGTAGACCACCGTGATCAGGAGCGCTAGCAAGTTCACGAGCATCAGGATCGGGGCGACCTTCTGCCAGAACGGATATGGGATCCGGTAGGCCGCGATCGCCACCACCAATCCCACCGCAATCCATACGAGCTGACGTTTCCAGAACGAGCTGCCTACGTAGAATGTGGCGCTGTACAACGCCAGTAAGCCATACACGATCAGTACCGCCACCACTGCTAGCAGTGCGCCATCGATGGTGCTCTTCTTGGCCTTATGCTTGGTCATCTCTGATCCCTTCCACTGCTTTCCCCTAGCCCAGCGCCTGGACCAGTTCCCGGTATCGAATCCCGCGCTCGGCGAAATCGCGGTAAGCGTCAAAGCTCGTGCCGCCAGGCGAGAGCAGCACAACCTCGCCCTGACGCGCGCGAGTTGCAGCATCCTTGACCGCTTGCTCCAGAGTCTCCGCCATTACGACTTCTTCCAGGGTTTCCGCACGGCCCTGCCTTGCCTCACGCGACTGTGCCACCTTACCGTAGATCAGCGGCGCAGCCTCGCCAAAGAGCACCAGGACGCGAACGCGCTCCACGACCCGCTCAGCAAAACGCTCCCATGGAAGATCCTTATCGCGTCCGCCGGCAAGCAACACCAGCGGCTCGTCAAATGCCTCCAGTGCTGCCAATACTCGCTCCGGCGCAGTCGCAATCGAGTCGTTGATCCAGAGAACACCGTTGTGCCGGCGCACCTCCTCCAGCCGGTGGGCTACTGCCTCGAAGTGCTCAATCGCATAGCGCATGCCCTCGACCGTCGCACCCGCAGCATCTGCAAGCGCCATCGCGGCCAACACGTTCAGCACATTGTGATAGCCACGCAAGTGGATCGACTCCCGTCCCACCACATCGACAACGCCGGTGGACGGCCCGGACAGCACCAGACGGTCGCCCTCCAGATAGGCCCCATCGCTCACTGGCCCGGTCCCGCTGAAGTAACGTACACGCGCGGGCGTCGCACGACTCAATCCGCGGGCGTTTGCCTCGTCCCACCCCAATACGGCGACATCCTCAGCCGTCTGATGGGCCACGATCGCGCGCTTCGCTGCGATATAGGCCTCCATCGTCTTGTGCCGGTCCAGGTGGTTGGGTGTGATATTCAGCACACCCGCGACCTGGGGGCTCGCCTCCATCAGCTCC
>JAKJAE010000333.1 GCA_022707665.1 Chloroflexota bacterium | reverse complement strand
ATATCCTGGTTGATTCACGGACCGGCCTCTCTGACGAAGGGGGCATCTGCACGCGTGACCTGGCGGATCACATCGTCGTCCTCACGGGGCTGAATCGCCAGAACGTCGACGGCACCGTTCGCTTCCTACGGCGGCTGGAGATGGGCGGCTGGAAGGAAGGCGAGGTGCTCTTTGTGGCATCACCGGTGCCCACGGGCCTCGAAGAGTTGCGCGACACACGGATCGCCGAGGCCAGGCGCGCTATCGAGCAGACGCGGTTCAGGGCCGATCTCACCCTGCGCATCCCCTACCACCCTCGCCTGGCTCTGGACGAGGAGCCGTTTCTATACGACTGGGCTGGTACCGACCTCTTTCCTGCCTACGAGGCGATACAGCGGAGGGTGCGCGTGATGGCGGGCGACGTCGCCACGGCGTGGAACGCGGTGATTGTCTCTGCCATCCGCGAAGGCAATATCGACACGGCGCTGTCTCGTCTACGCGAGATGGCCGCCGAGGACCCCGTTGCCGCGGAATCTCTGCTCTCCGTCATTACGGGGTCCCTGGCAAAGACGAACGTCCGTCTGCGTGATGCCCTCGGGCGCTTCTATGAGATCTGGCTGGGCATTCGTGCCTCGGCAGAGGTACACACCACCTACGCAGTTTACCTGATCACGCACGGTGACTACAACCGTGCCGAAGTGGAACTGGCGCAGGCCGGTGCTGCAGCTCAGAGACAGGGAGACCGCGCGAACTTGGTGTTGGTGGACATGTTGCGGTCAAGGCTCGCCGGCCACAGAGGTGACTACGCGACCGCGCTCAGCCTGTGTCACGGCTCGCTCGCTGCGTTGACTGTCTCGGGGGGCACCGACGCTGCCGATCTTGTGGCCCTCCAACTCGGCGTGCTGGCGGCCGACAGTGGCGACTACGACGAAGCGCTGACCATCCTCCAGCCGTTGGTGGAGAGGCTGGATCGCGGAGGAGATCGAGTCTACTGGGCAGCGGCGGCTGGAGAGCTGGGCAGAGTCCTCATGATGAAAGGTGACATGCCAGCGGCCCGCACCTGGATGGACAGGGCCATCGGGACTTTGGCACGTCTGAAGGAGATGAGCAGCCTAGCGGAGGGTAGTGTTAGGGATTGTGGGGAAGTTCGGTCGGCATGGCTGGCGTCCGGGGGCAAGAAAGGGCGTGGCTGGGCGAGGCCGGGCAGAGCAGGCGTGAGGAAGTAGATGACGTAGCGGCTCACGAACTCCGGGATAGCAAACCAACCGGAAAGGAAGCCGCTACGTCATGCATACGTTACCCTCTGAGCGGCCGTCTGTCAACCCACAGGCGTCCCGTGACTCCGAGATGGGGTCTACGCCGGGGCAAGCCCTCATTGAACCCCTCTTGCCGGGAGATAGCGAGCGGGAGAGCCGTCAGCAGTATCGGGCACGCGTGCGCAAGCAGTGCGCGGAAGAAGTGGAGGAAGACTGCCTCATCTCTGGCCGGCGGCCAGAGCGGCGGGCGCGGCGTGAAGAAGTAACGAAGAAAGTGAAGGCGTATCACGCAGCCCACCGCCGCAACAACGCCCAGTTCCGGCGGCAAACGGAAGAGGAGATGCGTCGGCGAGTGAGCGGCAAGTTCTGCGGGGCGCTGAAGGAGCATGTGACCGGAGTGCTCGGCCGGCCCGACGGGGCCCGGC
Source organism: Chloroflexota bacterium (assembly GCA_022707665.1). Lineage (GTDB taxonomy): Bacteria > Chloroflexota > Anaerolineae > B4-G1 > SLSP01 > PWVB01. The sequence continues at coordinate 2,006 of JAKJAE010000333.1, read as the reverse complement.
GCAACCCCAAGGATCGCACGCGGGTAGAGGAGTTCTGTGGCGAGTGCGGCAGCCATTTGCGCAGCGATTTCCATCGAGACGGCTACTGGCCCCGCTCGCTGCAGACGCGGTGGGGGACGCTGGATTTGCAGGTGCCGCGGGTGCGCTGTGTCTGTGGGGGAACGGTGAGCATCGCCTTTCCGCAGTTTGCCCCTTGGGAGCGCCGGTTCGAGGACGTGCAGGAGGAGATCCTGGGGCTGAACGCGCTGTGCTTGAGCCTGCGCCAGATCCGGGTCGTGCTCGACATGGAAGGGACGCGCCTGAGCATTGCCACCTTGGCCAGCGAGATCGGCAAGGTAGCCGACCTATGCACAGTGGAGCTGAGCGGGAAGTGCGCGGCTCCGGTCGTGCGCCTTGATGCGATCTGGGGGTATCTGGCCGAGGAGACGGGTGAGGAGTTCGTCAGCAAGCGGCAGCAGAAGCGCAAGCGCAAGAAGGTGAGCAAAGTGCCCCTCCTGGTGGCCTGGGGCGTCTGGCCGGACAGCGGCAAGAAAGCGCTGCTGGGTTGGGTGGTGGGCAAGAAAGAGGACACCGCAGCCTGGCAGAAGCTGCTCGAGACACTGCATGAGCGGGGGATCCACGCCAACAGCGGGCTGCGGCTGATTGTGAGCGATGGGAGCAGCGGTCTGGAAGCGGCGCTGGGGATCGTCTCGTTTGGGCGGGTGGCACACCAACGCTGTGTCTTCCACAAGATGCGCAACGTGTTGGGGAAAGTGAAAGGAGAGCCGGTAGAGGGGGACCGGAAGGCCAAGCGGGCAGCGCGCAAGAAGCGACGGGAGGAAGTGCTGGCGGACCTGGTGCCAATCTGGCAAGCGGAAAGCGCAGGAGAAGCGCGCCAGCGGTATGAAGCGTTCCTGGCGAAGTGGGAAGCGAAGGAGCCCGAGGCAGCGGCTTGCCTGCGGGACCGCTTCGAAGCGACGCTGGCCTTCTACTGGGTCCAGGCACAGGTGCGAGCCAAAGGGCAGGAGTGGGACGCCCGGCATCTGCGGACGACTTCCGGACTGGAGAGGGTGAACCGCAACATCCGGGTGAAGCTACGGGCGGCAACGATGTTCCAGAGCGAGGCGGGGCTGTATGCGAACGTCTACCTGGCCCTGGGTGCCCGCGGCAAGAACCAGCCGGGCGAGTTCCGAGAGTGGGTGGCCTCCGTTGTCATGGCGCTTGAGGAGTTGGAGCGTGCCGCCTGAAAGAAACCACCCCCATAATCCCTAACACTACCAGCGGAGGGCCGTGTTGACTACGCCGATTGGCTGTTGCGATCTGGTGACCCTGGCGCGGCTCTGGCGCACCTCTCCAAGCATTGGGGCGCCATCCGCCGGGATGCGCCGGCCCACGTCCAGATCGAGGCACACCTGGTCCGCGCGCGGATCCGTGAAGCCCAGGGCGATGTTCCCGGGGCGGTCGAGGACGCGGCCATCGCGCTTCGGTTCTTTGAGTCTCAGGGTGTCCATACTGCGCTGTCAGCGGACGCCGAGCGGTTGGTAGCCCTGGCAGAGCCAACGGAGCCATGAACACCCGGCAGGCTGCTGTGATGGCCCAGGCCGGAAGCTGACACCGTCGGGGGCCGGAGCCGGCGATACGCCGGCAATCCGACCCATCGACATGCGAGACATGGCGCGTAGTGAGGGACGCTTTGGCTGGCTGGGAAGCCCGTGCGGGCGGGATGCCGGCGACCCCAACACGCGCGCGGAGGTGGTTGAGCAATCGCGAAGGGCATAGCCCCCTGGGTGCTTGCACGGCGCCCGGGTCGGCCTGTAACCCGGGTAACCGGCTCGGTTACAGCGACTCGCTTACTGGGACTAAGCGAGTCGGCCCTGTAACCGCGTAACCGTGATTCGGGTGTGTCTACGCAAGGAATCCTGGCGGCTTTGCCGGCATGCCGCGCTCAGACGCCGAGAACCAGCCCCCACGAGAGCTGGGGGTGCCATCCGATCCAGGGAGAGACATCCGTGCCTGTAGGGGCGCGA
>JAKJAE010000332.1 GCA_022707665.1 Chloroflexota bacterium | reverse complement strand
AAGAACGACTTGTCCTCAGGAATCTGCCTCATTTCGACCCGGACCCCATTGCAGGGGTCACGGTGATCAAGTTGGACTTCGACGGCCCGCCCGTGCAACGGCTCGGAGCGGGGTGCGTGCTCCTGGACTAGGAGGGACAATGGGTGCTAGTAACCTGCAGACTACGAACAGAGTGCTGCTGGAGGTCAAGGGGCTCAAGACCTACTTCCCCCTGGAAGAGGGGACGGTACGCGCGGTCGATGGGGCGGATTTCGTCATCGAACGTGGCAAGACGTTGGCCGTTGTCGGTGAGAGTGGCTGCGGGAAGAGTGTGACGGCCCAGTCCATTCTGCGGATCGTACCGCCACCTGGGCGCATCATCGAGGGCGAACTGCTCTTCCACCGCTATACCGAGGACAAGGATACCTTTGCGGTGGCGGACGTCATCGATCTTACCAAGCTTGACCCCAAGGGTAAGGACATTCGCTCGATCCGGGGCAACGAGATCGCCATGGTCTTTCAGGAGCCGATGACCTCCCTTTCGCCGGTCCACACGATGGGCAACCAGATCATCGAGACGATTATGCTTCACCAGCAGGTCTCGAAGGCAGAAGCTCGCGAGCGGGCCATCGACATGTTGGCCCGTGTCGGTATGCCCAGGCCGTCCGTCACGGTTGACTCCTACCCCTTTGAGTTGAGCGGCGGGATGCGGCAGCGCGGGATGATCGCGATGGCCCTGTCGTGCCAGCCCAGCTTACTGATTGCCGATGAGCCGACCACGGCGCTCGATGTGACGACCGCGGCGCAAATTCTCGACCTGATGCGTGAGCTGCAAGAAGAGATGGGGATGGCGATCCACTACATCACGCATGACCTTGGCGTGGTGGCCGAGATGGCGGATAGCGCGGTTGTGATGTACCTGGGTAAGGTTGTCGAGGAGGCCGATGTGGACTCCCTCTACTACAACCCGTTACATCCCTATACCCGGGCGCTGCTGCGTTCGATCCCCCGGATCACGGAAGATCGTCGCCAGTGGCTGGAGGCGATTAAGGGAATGGTCCCAGATCCCTATCACTTGCCCACAGGCTGTCCGTTCCACCCACGGTGCTTGCAGGCCGGTCCTGAGTGTTCGGAAATCGACCCACCGTGGATCGAGGCCGAACCCGGACACTGGGTGCGATGTGTTCTCTATGGCGAGGGTGCGACCCGAGCCGACACAGGACGCTCTGATTCTGTGAACCACGCGTATGGGGAGAGGTAGTATGGCAGAGAAAACGGGCGAGCGGATACTGGACGTTAAGAATCTGCGCAAGTACTTCCCCATCAAGAAGGGGTTCTTCCGGAAGACCGTGGGCTATGTCAAAGCGGTGGACGACCTTAGTCTGTACATCAATGAGGGGGAAACCCTCGGCCTGGTGGGCGAGAGCGGATGCGGCAAGACGACGGCAGGTCGCTCCATTCTGCGTGCTATCGAACCTACATCTGGTGAGATCCTGTTCCGCGATTTGCGCGATGGGTGGGTCAACGTTCGGGAACTGGATCCCGCCGAACTGAACCGGGTTAGGCAGCAGATGCAGATTATCTTCCAGGATCCTTACTCGTCTCTGAATCCACGTATGACGCTTCTGGAGCTCGTGGGCGAGCCGCTGGTCATCAACCAGGGGATGAAGGGCCGGGAGCTCGAGGATCGTGTTGCTGATCTTCTCCGATCTGTAGGCTTGCGGCCCGAGTATCTGCGGCGCTATCCTCATGCATTTAGCGGCGGCCAGCGCCAGCGCATTGGGATCGCCAGGGCGCTCGCCTTGAATCCGCGGTTGGTTGTCTGTGATGAGCCTGTCTCTGCACTTGATGTGTCGGTGCAAGCTCAGATTCTGAATCTGCTGCGAGAGATGCAGGGGCGGCTCGGCCTGACCTACCTCTTTGTTGCACATGACCTGAGCGTGGTCCGGCACATCGCCGATCGTGTAACCGTCATGTACGTAGGTAAAGTGGTAGAGAGGGCAAGCACCAATGAGTTGTACCCGCATCCGCTGCATCCATATACGGAGGCGCTCATGTCGGCAGTGCCGCGTCCCGACCCGCGCGCGCAGAAGAAGCGGATCGTGTTGGAAGGGGAGGTCGCCGACCCGGCCAATCCGCCGAGTGGATGCTACTTCCACCCGCGGTGCCGCTACGCGCAGGAGATCTGCAAGGTCGAGACGCCCGAGTTGCGCGAACTGGAACCCGACCACTTCGTGGCGTGTCATCGGGCCGAGGAGCTATCGCTTGTCGGCGTTGCGTAGCAGTGCAGATCAGCCCTACGTCCGAGGAGCGGGAGGATTGACGAGTAGACCGGGGCGAACGTAGATAACAGGACGAGGGGAGCGGAGATGACCTACGAACCTACCTGGGAGTCCGTGAAATCGCACACTGTGCCGGAGTGGTACCACGATGCCAAGCTGGGCATCTTCATCCACTGGGGACCATACTCGGTTCCTGCCTGGGCGCCGACGACCGGCGAGATGGGCAAGGTGATCGCCGAAGAGGGCTGGGGAGCGTTCTTTGCCCGCAACCCATATTCCGAGTGGTATTTGAACTCCGTCCGTATCCCAGGTAGTCCTACGCAGCGTCACCACATCGAGACCTATGGCGAGGGCTACTCCTACGATCGTTTTGCTGACACGTTCAACCATGCCGTGGACGCGTGGGATCCCGCTGTGTGGGCGCGGCTTTTTCACCGTGTGGGAGCACGCTATGTAGTGCTCACCACCAAGCACCACGACGGCTTTCTGCTCTGGCCCAGCCGGCAGCCCAATCCCTTCAAGGAAGGGTATCACGCCAGACGGGATCTGGTGGGAGAGTTGACGACTGCAGTCCGAGCCGCGGGGATGCGGATGGGACTCTACTATTCTGGGGGCCTGGACTGGACGTTCAATGACACCGTCCTAAAGGATATCACTGACTTTGGCGCGGCTGTTCCGCAGCAGCAGGCGTATGTGACCTATGCGGATAACCACTGGCTGGAGCTCATCGAGCGCTATGAGCCGGTCGTTCTCTGGAATGATATCGCTTATCCCGCTGCGTCGGACCTGCCCAAGCTCTACGCCCACTACTACAACACCGTGCCTGAGGGGCTGGTCAACAACCGTTTTGCGCAGTCGTTCAGTGCTGAGGGCGAGGGAACCGACATCTTTGCAAGTAAGCATTTCGATTTCAGCACCCCCGAATACGCTTCCTATGACAAGATAACGGAGCTGAAGTGGGAAGCTACACGCGGGATCGGCTTCTCCTTCGCCTACAACCAGAATGAGGGTCCTGACAGTTACCTCTCAGTGACGGAACTCGTGCGCTCGTTCGTCGATATCGTGAGCAAAAACGGCAATCTCCTGCTCAACGTGGGACCGATGGCCGATGGCACGATCCATCCGCTGCAGCAAGAGCGCCTGGAAGGGCTGGGAGCCTGGCTCGATGTCCATGGGGAGGCGATCTTCGGAACGCGGCCTTGGGTCGTTGCTGATGGCAAGGCCCGGGTGACCCTCGATGGGTGTGCCGTACAGGAGGACGTGTCGGTCCGGTTCACGCAAAAGGCTGACACGCTCTACGTTACCCTTCTCACAGAACCGGGTGCCGGCGAGGTCGGCCTGCAGGGGCTGAGGGCCAGGAATGCGGCTCGGATATCGCTTCTGGGCCGCAAGGAACCGCTGGTCTGG
>JAKJAE010000331.1 GCA_022707665.1 Chloroflexota bacterium | reverse complement strand
CACAAGAGGTCGTACGGGGAACGCTGCTCCTCACGACCTCATTGGCGGAGTTCCTGCAGGACCGTCACGCTGTCTATGTCAGAGGCCAAGACAGCAGCGGCGCCTGGGGGCCATTCACGGCAGGGCGCGTCGAGATGGTATGGGCACTGGCACTCACGCCCAGTGCAGTCCAGGGCTTCGGAAAACCGGGAGGCACGCTGGATTACACGTTCTGGCTGACCAACACCGGGGGCCTCTCACAGACGTTCTCACTAACCCGAACGTCCACCCATTGGCCTACAACGCTCGTGCCGACGCACACACTCCTTGTAGCCAGGGCAAGCACATCGGTCACCCTATCGGTTACCGTTCCGGATGTCATCGCCCCCCCATTCAGCGACGTTCTGACGATCACGGTGCAGTCCGAGGAGGCACCGTGGGTGACAGAGACGGCAAGAGTGGAGACCCGTGCGCTATGGGCTTCATTATTCCTCCCGTTTGCGGTACGATCCGACTGATATGACACTCTGGCACTTTCCGGACCGGTCGGGAGTCCTGCGACGCATGGCCCTCATTGCGCTGCTGGTCGGGCTTGCCTGCACTCCCTTACAGGCTGCCCAAGCGCAGGACAGGCCGGTGTCTTATGTCCCCGCTCCACACGCGCCTATCGCGGAGGAAGCCTGGTCAGCAACCGAGAACGGTGCCTCTGCCGACTTCCTGGTCGTGCTCAATACGCAGGCCGCGGTGCCCACGGCTGTATTGCAGACCGACAGGGCTCGTAGAGCCGAGCAAGTGCATCAACGCCTCTGGGAGACAGCTGAGGACAGCCAGCGATCCCTACGCGCTTGGCTGGATGCGCGCAGGGTAAGCTACCGCGCCTTCTACATCGTGAATGCCCTCCTGGTGCGTGCAGATCGCGATCTGCTGCTAGCATTGGGAGAGCGCCCCGACGTTGCCCGTGTGATCACGAATCCCAGCGTTACGGTGGATATTGAGCGCCCCGTGCTACCCCAGGACATTGTGGAAGCGGCGGTAGTCGATGCAGTTCCGTGGGGCGTTCAGCGCATCGGGGCACCCGAAGTATGGAGTCTGGGATTCACGGGTGAGGGCGTCGTCGTCGCGGGGCACGACACCGGTTACCAGTGGGACCACCCAGCCCTCAGACAACAGTACCGGGGTTGGGACGGGTCCACGGCAAACCACGACTATCACTGGCACGACGCTATCCACACCACGGGGAGCAACTGCCCTCCCGACAGCCCGGTACCCTGCGATGACAACGGCCACGGCACACACACCATGGGTACGATCGTCGGAGACGACGGTGGGGTGAACCAGATCGGCGTGGCGCCCGGCGCTCGCTGGATAGGGTGTCGGAATATGAACAAGGGTGTCGGCACACCAGCGACGTACATTGAGTGCTTTGAGTTTTTCCTCGCGCCCTACCCCGTGGGCGGCAATGCCAGCCAGGGTCAGCCCTCGATGGCCCCGCACATCATCAACAACTCGTGGAGCTGTCCCCCCGATGAAGGGTGCGATAGACGCACATCGCACTGCTTGAACAGACGGTCGAAGCCGTGAGGGCCGCCGGGATCATGGTCGTCGCCTCAGCAGGCAACAGCGGAGCAGCGTGCGGTACAGTCAATGCGCCGCCGGGGATGTACGACGCAACGTACACCGTCGGTGCTACCAGCAGCGACGCTGTCGATACGATCGCCTCCTTCAGCAGCCGAGGGACCGGCACGGCACTGATCAAACCGGACATCGCTGCCCCAGGTGTTATGGTCTATTCAAGCTATGTGGGCAGCGGCTATACCACGATGCAGGGCACATCAATGGCAGCACCTCACATAGCGGGCGCAGCAGCGCTGCTCTGGTCGGCACGCCCGGACCTCATCGGCCAGGTCACGGTGACCGAGTCCTTGCTCAACGCGACGGCCGTGCAGCGCACGTCAACGCAGTGTGGAGATGCGGCGGACGCGGTGCCCAACAATGTCTACGGATGGGGACGTGTCGATGCGTTCGAAGCCGTTCACAGCGCTCTGGAAGGAACGGTCACCGGGCACATCACTAGCCTGGGCTCGACCCCCATATCCAATGTGAGGGTGGAGGCCGTCTCATCGACGCTGCGGACGTATGGCGCACTGACGGATGCAACAGGCGCCTACGTACTCAGGCCAATCTCCGGAACCTACACAGTGACAGCCACATTGCATAGCTACCTACCCGCAAGCTATGCTGGCGTACAGATCCCGGCGGGTCTCACCATAACCCAGGACTTTAGCCTCGCCAGGGCGGCCATGCTCTATCTGCCGCTTGTGCTGCACTGAGCACCAGGATAGCGGAAACCCTGCTGGAGGCTCCATTCTGCGACCACCAGCACCCCAGACATCGGATCTTTGCCGTTCACATCATCCGCGGTAAGATGCTTCTTACCTATGAGACGACTTCTCGCATTCCTTGTTGGAATCGCCGCTGGCATCGGGCTGGCCATGCTGATCGGTTGGGTGATCGCCCCTCTCGACCGGCAGGAGATCACGCCGGCCTCGATGCGTGCCGACTACCAGGCCGAGTACATCCGGCTTGTCGCCGTGACGTACCAAGCTGAAGGCGATCTCGCCAAAGCCGAAGCACGTCTGCGCGCCCTCGGCGCAGATACCTATGGCGCACCGCTGACCGCGCTCATCGAGCGCTGGATTGCGGAGGATCGTAGTCCCAGCCTGATCACCCCCTTGGTGGATCTGGCACAGGACCTGGAGCTCGACACACCTGTGATATCCGCGTACCGTGATGGAGGCGACGAGTGAAATCCTGGGGAGCCGCCGTCGTCGGCTTGCTGCTCGGACTCGTGGGCGGCCTGATCTATACGTGGTTTGTCAGACCCCTGCAGTACGTTGACACCTACCCCCCGATGATGTCGGCGCGCTATCGCCAGGACTGGATTCGCATGGCTGTCTGGAGCTATGCCCAGGAAGACAACTGGGATCGCACGCAGACCAGGCTGTTGCACCTGCCTACATCTGAGGTCGCCGCCATGTCAGCAGAGATCCTGGAGCACGCGGCGGCGCAGGGGCAGGCTGCGGAGACTCTGCAGCGGATTGCACGCCTGGCGACTGCCTACGGCGCGACAGGCCCGGGCATCGATGTCTATGCGGACGAAGGGGCAGGCCAAGGCATCGCGCCCCCCGTTGGCGTAACGCACCCCACTCCTACCGCAGCACTCGTCGGGCGAACGCCGACGACAGAAGCAACGGCAACGCCTCGCCCGCGCCCCAGTCCAACCGCCGTCGCCGGAGCATCCCAGGGAGCCAGTGCCACGGTGGAGGCAGGCGTGCTGCTCAACTCCTTCACGATCGTCTCGCAGACGTTGAGCTGCGAACCCGAACCCTATCTGGCCGTATCCCTTGAGCTATCACGAACCGTCGAGATCAGAGGGCGGGAAGTTCAGCAACAGGTTGGCTTACCCATGCGCGAGATCTGGCTTATCTGGGACGGCGGTGCCGATCGGGCGATCACCGGACTGCGGCCCCGGAAAGGTCTGGGATATGCCGACTTCACGGTCGAGCCCGGTCGGGTATACAACCTCTACGTCGACAGTCCCAGCGGTCGCCCAATCCTCACGCTACAAGTGGAGCCGTGCCCACCCTCGGAAGGACCCGGGTGGGTCTCGCGGACGCTCGTGCTCTATGAGAACGCTGTTGAGGAAGTCGCGACGGGCACAGTCGTTGCGACGACGTCGCTCACGGTCACCGTACCGGCCACGGGGACCCT
>JAKJAE010000330.1 GCA_022707665.1 Chloroflexota bacterium | reverse complement strand
AGGGCAACAGGTATGAGCCCTGATCCAATTGGAGAGGCACTGCGCCACTTTGGTGTCGATGGCGCACACCTGGAGGCCGTACCCGAGTCGTATAGCTCGACGGTGCGCCGCATCATACTACCATCCGGTGAATGCCTCATCCTGAAGATCCCCTATGCGCGTCACAAGCTGCTGCGAGAGCTGACGGCACTCGAGGCTCTGCAGCACGATCTGCCAGTCCCAAAGGTCGTCGATGCCTGGATACCGGAGGGCGAAGGATGTGGCGCGATGCTCCTATCGCACCTTCCGGGCAGGATCATCGAGGAACCGGTCACCCCCGTGCTGGCTCACGAACTTGGCGAGCTACTGGCGAGGCTGCACGCCCATCGCCTGCCGTGGCATGGCGAGGTCTTTGAGCCAGCCAATCCGGCAGAGCAGGATTGGTGGGATGTGATGCGCAAGCGCTTCCAGGACTGGCTGCGCTCGTGCGAGGGTGTCGTTGACGCCGGTCTCATCCAGGACATCCGCGCGGCCCACAGTGTGCTGAGCGACGGCCTGCCACGCCCCGACGGTCCATGCTGGGTTCACGCCGACTTCCGGCCCGCCAACGTTCTCATCGAGAGTCACCAGCAGATCACCGGCCTGATCGACTTCGAATCGGCACGGGGCGGCTCTGCCGATTACGACTTCGTCAAGATGAGCCTCGAGGTCTGGGATGCGGTACCGGGCACGGAGGAGGCCTTTCTCAGAGGCTACGACAACATCCGGCAGCATCCGGACGTCAGCCGCTCGCTAGCGTTCTACCAGCTGCACAATGCAGTTGGCGGGCTGGCGTGGTGCATCCGCCGTACCGACACACACGATCCGTTCTATGAAGAGAACATCACCGTTGTGTATGACATCCTCAACGAAAAAGGGTTGCATCGGCGCCGGTACCCTTCGTGGCGGGCGCGGAGCTGTGTCGATCATTAGGGAAATCCACGAAGTAGTGTACACTTGAGCCTAGCACGAGATGCATAGAGTCGAAGAGAGAGGGCTATGGAGGATCCTGGAGGACAACTCGTCATTATCCTGTTGCTGGCTGTGCTCAATGGCGTCCTGGCGATGTCAGAGACTGCCGTTATCTCCGCCCGAAAGGCACGACTTAGGCAGGCCGCTGACGCCGGCGACCGGCGCGCTGGGGCAGCACTCGACTTGGCTACAGAGCCGACCCGCTTCCTGGCTACCATCCAGATCGGTATCACCCTCATCGGCATCTTCGCCGGAGCCTATGGCGAAGCCACACTGGCGCGGGCCCTGGGGGTACACCTCTCCAAGATAGATTTCCTGGCCCCCCACGCCGACGCCGTTGCGATTGCGGTCGTCGTCCTGAGCGTCACCTACCTATCACTCGTCATTGGCGAGTTGGTGCCAAAGCGATTGGCCCTGAACAACGCCGAACGCATTGCGGCCTGGGTTGCGGGTCCCATGCGCGTCGTTGCTGGCATTGCCCGGCCCCTGGTCTGGTTCCTGAGCGTCTCGACCGAAGGTGTTCTCAAACTTCTTGGCGCCAAACCTTCTGACATTCCGGACGTGACCCCCGAGGAGATCGAGGTGCTCATTGACCAGGGCACAGAACTGGGCGTTTTCGAAGAGTCAGAACAGGACATGCTGGAGAGCGTGCTGCGACTCGACGAACGCCGTGTGGATGCCTTCATGACACCCCGGACGCAGATCCAGTGGCTCGACTTGGAGGACACCGATGAGGAGGTCCGCCAGGTGTTGCTGGAGGCACAACACTCTCGCATCCCTGTCATTGAGGGCGACGCCGACAACGTTCTGGGCATTCTCTATAGCAAGGATTTGGTCGTGCGCCACCTCAAGGGCGAGCCGTTCGACGTTCGTGCCACACTGCGGCCCGTGTTGTTTGTTCCGGAGAGCATGTCCACGTTGCGAGTGCTCGAGCTGTTCAAGATGGAGGGCAACCACATCGCCCTGGTCACCGACGAGTACGGCAGCGTCCAGGGGATGGTCACAGATATGGACATTCTCGAAGCCATCGTGGGCGCTATCCCTGCCGAAGGCGAGCCCGAAGAGCCAGGGATTATCGTACGCGACGATCGGACGTGGCTCGTCGATGGGATGCTGCGCATTGACAGTCTCTGGGAATTGCTCGACCTTGACGAGGAGATAGACAGTCCCTACCGGGGCTACCAGACGGTGAGTGGTTTTGTGATGACGGAGCTCGAGGGCATTCCGGTTGAGGGCGAGAGCTTCTACTGGCGCGATCTCCGCTTTGAGGTGGTAGACATGGATGGACGACGCATCGATAAGGTGCTTGTCTCTCGGGTTCTCCCTAACGAGAGCTCCGAACACGAAGGAGCATCAGGCGATCTGCAAGATGAGGCAGACTGACGTCGTGAAGCACCCGCATAAGCGCAACCGGCGGCTTGCCTATGGCGCGATCATCACAGGCGTCGTCATCGTAGTTCTGCTTCTGTTCGCGCTCAACCGTGGCCCAATCTCCCGCGGCTTCGCTCTGGAGGGCAGTGGCGCCGGGTTGCAGGCGCTATGCCCCTGGTGCGAGGAGGGCAAACCGGTCACACCGACCGATGTGCTGGGCATCGTCCTCATCGCTTTGGTTGTGCTGGCCCTGCCCGCTGGGCACCTTGCCCTGCTAATCATGCTAGCATCGCGCATCAGCCGCCCGCCGAAGTTCACCGACATCGAGCCCGTAGCACATTGTCCCCACTGCAACCATCCGCTTGTCAGGCAGTGGCGTCACTGCCCTTACTGCGGCCAGCCGATTGAACCCGCAGTTCCCCACAAGTCGGATCAGGACAAGTAGACCACGACTGACAGCTACTCATGGTCGTACGCATCCCCCATACGCTTCACCCGATAGCGCAGCCACGCCATCGCGACAGGCTCATAGCGCCGGCAGAACACGACCGAGCACGGTACACGTTCGGCGATCCAATCGTCGATTGTGCCCAACAGACTCGTATCCAGTGACCATTCCTCAGACGAACCGATAACGATGAGTTCGTAGCCGGACCGTGAAGCCTCAAGAATTCCCAGAGGCACCGTAGCGGCCCGGTGAGCTTCAAGGTTGAAGCTTGTCGGAATACCACCCAGGGCCTCTTCGACAACGTCGGCAAGAAGTGCCCTCTGATCTTCCTCCACCTCCTCCTCATCGGTTGTCGTGGGTGTCGTAATCAACCGCAACGCCGTCACCGTGGCGCCATCGCTGATCGCGATTTCGTTGGCCAGACGCAGCGCCATTCGCGAGTGGGGTCCCCCACCCACAGGAACCAGGATACGCTTGGGCTCACCCAGCCCGCGATCGAGCACCACGGCCACGTTCGTGTGTGCCTTCTGCAGCACTACCTTGACGGGGTTGTCAACCAGAGGCTTGCCGTTGAGAGGCCCGGGCCAGCCCATGACCAGGAGCTTGATGTTCCGACGTGCAGCGATCTCGTCGAGGATTCCATCTGACACGCGGCTTGCAGTCCGCATCTTCGTATAGAACGCGACGTTTCTTGCGGTCGCATCAGCCGCGATCCGGTTCCACAGCGTCTGCTCCCGCGCCCAAGGGCGCGCATCGAACTGCGGCTGGCGGTCGATAACGCTGCGTCGATTAGATGTGACGATCGACAATATACAGATGTAAGCATCAACGCTCGCCTGGGCGATAATCGAGCCCAAGTGCACCAGGCTTTTCACCGTGTCCGGATTGGAGGCAGCAATCAGAATCAGACTCTCATCAGCCCTGTTGGGTACAACACGGGCTTGGAT
>JAKJAE010000032.1:328-14441 GCA_022707665.1 Chloroflexota bacterium | reverse complement strand
GACGACTCAAAACATCAGCCCACGACATCTTCTTCGCGTTCACTACCCAAGAGGAGATCACGCTATCCGGAGCTCGGACCGCCGCCTATCGCATCGACCCGGACATCGCCATCTCTGTAGACGTCACGGCGACGGGTGATGTGCCCAAGGCGCTCCCCATGGAAGTCAGCCTGGGTGCGGGGCCTGCAGTGAAGGTCAAAGATGGTGGTATGATTGCCCACCCTCGCGTGCGCGATCGCCTGGTCGAGGCAGCAGAACGAGCCGGTCTGCCCTATCAGATGGAAATCCTACTGGGTGGCACGACTGATGCTGCAGCTATGCAGCTCGTCCGATCTGGAATACCCAGCGGTTGCCTCAGTGTGCCATGCAGATACGTTCACTCTACCTCCGAGATGGTCGATGCACAGGATGTAGAGAACGCGATCGAGGTACTGCTGTCGCTACTGCAAGACGCACTTTGAGTTGCGTTCAACGAACCCGAACAAGCGGATGCTATATGATCAACCCCACGGACACCGCCCTGCCCACTCTCCTTGGCTGCGACTCGTATCCAGTGGCGTCCGCTCGTATTTTGTGTTATGATTGGTTGACTAACTTTTATATCGCAGCAGGAGGAGAGGGATGAAGGGGAAGAGGTTCTTGCGTGACATCCTGGGTGTTGTGGTTGTAGCTGTTCTTGTGCTGGCGGCCTGTGGGGGGGGGGCCACGGAGGAACCGCCTGACACCAGTGCCGGCGACGGTCCAGTGGTTGTGGAAGAGGAGGAAGCAGCGCCGGAGGAAGAAAGTGAAACGTCAGAGGCCGTAGCGGAAGACACTCCGGGACCCGAAGCACTGATTCCCGACGTATTGGTCCTACATCCCGACGCCTATGACATCGTCGCTACGCCGTCGTCTGGCACCTACATCTACGTCATTCCGGGCATGGTTGCCGAAGCTATGGAATACATGTTGACGGAGCTGAAGGCCAAGGGCTGGGAGGAGCTCGGTCAACCGACGTTGATGGGCCATCTGGCAACGCTGACGCTGCAGATGGGCAAGGATCGCCTCACTATCAGTATGCAGGATAACGAGATCTCGGAAACGACACGCATCCAGATGCTGCTGATGCAGCAATAGGCTGGCCGAACACCGAGACGTTGAAGGGGAAGCCTCAGCCCAGAGGAGGTGGGGTGGAGAGCAGAGAGTTAGCAGACCGGATCACCGAGATCATTGTCGATAGGCAGGGCGAGGATATTGTCATCCTTGACTTGACCGAGGTCACGACTTTTACGGACTACTTTGTGATCTGCACAGCGGGCAGCAGTCGCCAGTTGGATGCACTGCAGAGCGCCATCCGTGAAGGCGTCAAGAAGAGCGAGGAGCAACTTGTCGCTCTCAACGTAGAAGGCGATCCGGATTCAGGATGGATTCTCGTCGACTACAACAGCGTAATCGTGCATCTTTTCAGCGAAGACAAACGGGAGTATTACCGACTCGAGGAGCTTTGGAAGAACGCGCGCACCATCGCGCATATTCAGTAGATCGTCGCGTAGGCCCGGCAAGGTCCAAAGCACATCACGAGGCCCGGCGTATGCCGGGCCTCATCGTGTGGTGGGCTTATCACAGCGCACGACCATTCGTTGACACGCATCCGTGATCTGAGTATAATCCCCGTGATGAAGTGGAGGGTTCTCCTGGCTAGGGCTAAAAGCTGGCAAACCCACCTCAAGTGGCTGATGCCTGGAATTGGCGTAAAGCGCTGGCTGTTGTTACTAGCCCTGGGCGTGGGGCTATTGAGCCTCGGAGGAGCCTATGCCCTGCGAGCGGCCTATCCCCTCCCCCGGTACTTTTACTATCTGACCTTGCAGTTCCTGCCACGCAGTGTGAGGGCGGTGTTCTTTCTGGTGGCGGCGGTGGGCGTCATTGGATATGCCATCTGGGGCCTCAGCCGGGCGATGCTCGTTCCGTTCATGGCCGGCGGGCAGTCATCGATCTCCGAGGTGTTGTATGACTATCACAGCCGCGGTCGAGGGCCCAGAATCGTGGTGATCGGGGGTGGCCATGGCCAGTCAGCCGCCCTGCGCGGCCTGAAAGCTTACACGTCAAATCTGGCCGCCATTGTCACTGTGGCTGATGACGGAGGATCGTCGGGTAGACTCAGGCGCGATGTGGGCATCTTGCCGCCGGGTGATTTTCGTAACTGCATCGCCGCGCTGGCCGACGACGAAGCCCTGGTGACGCGGCTGTTCCAGTACAGATTCGCAAACGGCAAGGATCTGAGCGGGCACAGTTTCGGGAACCTGTTCATCACGGCCATGGCCGGCATTACGGGATCGTTCGAATCAGCTCTGCGGGAATCGAGCCAGGTTCTGGCAGTACAGGGGCAGGTTCTGCCCAGCACGCTTGAGGCGGTAGCGCTGTGCGCCGACATAAGCACCGATGCGGGTAGCGTTGCCCAGGTCTGTGGCGAATCCGCGATACCCAAATCACACGGCCGGATCCTGAGGGTAACGCTCCATCCAGAGAGACCGAGTGCCTATCCCGGCGCTATTCAGGCTATCTTGGCAGCCGACTTGGTCGTCATTGGCCCGGGCAGCCTCTACACGAGCATCCTGCCCAACTTGTTGGTGCCGCAGATCCTGGAAGCGCTCAAGGCAACGCGGGCAACGCGTGTCTTCGTGTGCAATGTGGCCACGCAGCCCGGCGAGACCGATGGATATACTGCCCAGGCACACATCCAGGCACTGGAGCGCCATATTGGAAGTGGCGTGGTCGATAGGATCCTGGTCAATGCGCACTTGCCGAAGGGCGCGCCGATTGTGGACGATACGGCTTGTGAGTGGGTCAGGCCAGAGGGGATCGTGTCTGACGACCCGCGCGTGGTGGCGGCAGATCTGACAGACGACGAATGTGACGGGTACCACAACAGCAATCGATTGGCAGAGACGCTGATCGGGCTCTTGAGGACGTGATTGGAGATGTGCGATTGATGACTAGACCGGCTAGCCGGCCCGCGCCCACAGCGCAGGTCCGGCGCCAGAGTGCTTAGTCGTCAATCCTGGATCTCCAAACAACTGCTCAACCTTAAGACACAAAGGAGTGACTATGGCTACAAAGATTGGGATTAACGGATTTGGACGCATTGGGCGGCTGGTGCTGCGCACGATTCTGGAGCGCCACCCAGAGGATCTGGAAGTGGTGGGGGTCAATGACCTGTTCAGCACCAAGATCAACGCCCACCTGTTCAAGCACGACTCGACCTATGGCGACTTCCGCGGCGAGGTCTCCTATACTGCCGACAGCATCATCGTCAATGGCAAGACGATCAAGGCCTTCGCCATCCGCAATCCCGAGGAGCTTCCCTGGGCCGAGCTGGGTGTCGACATCGTCATTGAGGCGACGGGCATCTTCCGTGACCGCGAGGGCGCTGGCAAGCACCTCAAGGCAGGCGCCAAGAAGGTCATCATCACCGCTCCGTCGAAGGGTGAGGACATCACCGTCGTGATTGGTGTGAACGAGCAAAACTACGATCCCGCCAACCATCACATCATCTCCAACGCCTCTTGCACCACCAACTGCTTGGCCCCCGTGGCCAAGGTCCTGCAGGACAACTTCGGCATTGCCCGGGGATTGATGACGACGATCCACTCCTACACCAATGACCAGGTCACGCTGGATCAGGGGCACAAGGATCTGCGCCGCGCGCGTGCTGCGGCCCAAAACATCATCCCCACCACCACCGGTGCCGCGCAGGCTGTCTCACTGGTGATTCCAGAGCTCAAGGGCGTTTTCACCGGTTTCGCGAT
The DNA here is from genome assembly GCA_022707665.1 of Chloroflexota bacterium. Taxonomy (GTDB): domain Bacteria; phylum Chloroflexota; class Anaerolineae; order B4-G1; family SLSP01; genus PWVB01. Next base: position 10,656 of record JAKJAE010000032.1, on the reverse strand, counting down.
GCGGGTGCCCACGCCCACGGTCTCCGTTGTAGACCTTACTGTTGAGCTGAAAAAGGATACCACCGTTGAGGACATCAACGCGGCGATGAAGAACGCAGCCGAGGGCGAGCTGGCGGGCATTCTGGCCTACACAGAAGAGGAACTCGTCTCAGCTGACTTCAGGGGTGATGAGCGCTCTTCCATCTTCGACTCCAAGTTGACCCTGATGATGGGCCCGCGGTTCGCCAAGGTCGTCTCGTGGTACGACAACGAGTGGGGTTACTCCTGCCGGGTCGCGGACCTTGCTGCGATCGTTGCCAGCAAGCTTTAGGGGCACACTGCCCTAGACTAGACAGGAAGGGATAAGGAATAGCTCCTTATCCCTTTTCTCTATGCAAAGGGAGGTCCTATGACTAAGAAGACTGTGCGTGACATCGATCTGAAGGGCAAGCGCGTGCTGATGCGTGTCGACTTCAACGTCCCCGTAGAGGACAAGGTTGTCAAGGATGACACCCGCATCGCCGCGGCGTTGCCAACCATCCAGTACGTCCTGGAGCAGGGTGCATCCGTCATTCTGATGTCACACTTCGGGCGCCCCAAGGATGGCCCGGATCCCAAGTACAGCCTGAAGCCCGTCGCTGTACGCCTAGCGGAGCTTCTTGGGAAACCGGTCAAGATGGCGCCCGATGTCGTCGGTGATGAGGTCGAAGCCATGGCCAAAGCCCTCCAGCCAGGCGACGTAATGCTTCTGGAGAACACCCGCTTCTACCCCGGCGAGACCAAGAACGCGCCCGATTTCGTAGACAAGCTTGCGGTCCTCGGCGATGTCTACGTCAACGACGCGTTTGGCTCTGCCCACCGGGCGCACGCCAGCACCGTGGGTGTGGCGGAGAGAATGCCTGCCGTCGCTGGGTTCCTCATTGAGAAAGAGATCACCTTCCTCGGCAAGGCCACGGGTGACGCAGAGCGGCCTTACGTCGTGATCCTGGGCGGCGCAAAGGTGTCCGACAAGATCCTCGTGATCGAGAACATGCTCGCCAAGGCCGACACAATCCTCATTGGCGGTGGTATGGCCAACACCTTCCTCAAGGCCCAGGGTCTGGAGATGGGCGATTCGTTGGTCGAGGATGATGTTCTGGATACGGCCAAGGCGTTGATGGCTAAGGCCGAAGGGAAGCTGGTACTGCCTGTCGACGCCGTGGTTGCCAACGCCTTCGACAATGACGCTATCCAGAAGGTCGTCAATGTGGCCGCAGTCAGCCCCGGTTGGCGCATCCTGGACATTGGTCCGAAGACAGTCGAGCTCTACAAGAGCAAGTTGGCCGATGCCAGGACGGTCGTCTGGAACGGCCCGATGGGTGTCTTTGAGATGCCGAACTTCGCCAAGGGAACCTTTGCCATTGCCGAAGCGCTGGCGACACTCGATGCAGTGACGATTATCGGCGGCGGCGACTCAGCAGCGGCGGTAAACCAGGCTGGCGTCGCCGACAAGGTAAGCCATGTATCGACGGGCGGTGGTGCCAGTCTCGAGTTCCTCGAGGGCAAGGTCCTGCCCGGCGTCGCAGCCCTCAACGATCTTTAGGTCGTTGTTGCGGCATCCCCGGTCACGGCCCGGGGGAGACGTATGATGGCAACCACACCGGGCACTGGAGTTTCCAGTGCCCGGCTCGTGAAAGGAGATATGGATGCGCAAACCGTTTATCGCCGGTAACTGGAAGATGCACAAGACCGTCGTCGAGGCGGTTGATCTCGCTGTGGCGCTCAAAGCGGCCCTAGCCGATGTGTCGACCATGGACCTGGCCGTCTGCCCGACGGCGACGGCCCTGGAGGCCGTGAGCCACGTTCTGACCAACACGAACATCGGTGTCGGTGCCCAGAATATGTACTGGGAAGACAGCGGTGCCTTTACAGGTGAGATCTCACCGCTGATGGTGAAAGAGCTGGCCACATACGTGATCCTTGGCCATTCAGAGCGACGACAATACTTCGGTGAGACCGACGCCACGGTGAACCTCAAGCTCAAGGCTGCCATCCGCCACGGCCTGACCCCCATCGTGTGTATCGGGGAGAGCCTGGCCCAGAACGAGGCAGGGGAGACCGTTCCCTTCGTCGGGAACCAGATCCGTGGTGCCTTCGCCGGTATCAGCCAGCAAGACGCTGGCAAAGTTGTCCTGGCCTACGAACCCATCTGGGCCATCGGGACTGGCCGCACGGCGATGCCCGCGGATGCCGATCGCATTATCCGTGAGGCCATTCGCGACGTGCTCCGTGATCTGTATGGAGAGGCGACGGCGCAGGCGATCCGCGTGCAATACGGGGGCAGTGTCAAGCCAGGCAACATGGCGGACTTCATCGTGATGCCGGAGATCGATGGCGCCCTCGTCGGTGGCGCAAGCCTGAAGGTAGAGGATTTCGCCGGCATCGTCAGCAATGCAGCCCAGGCCTTGAAGGCATAGGGAGGAACCGCCATGCCCGACAAAGCCAGGCTGCGTGATACGCTGCAGCGTGCTGAAGCGGAATTGCGGGAGAACATCCTCCCCTTTTGGATCAACCATACCGTCGACCGCGAACGCGGCGGATTCTTCGGCGAGATCACCAACGATCTGGTCGTCCGCAAGGATGCGCCACGAGGCGCCCTGCTGACGTCGCGCATCCTGTGGACCTATTCGGCTGCCTACCGCCGCTATCAGAACACGGCCTATCTTGCCATAGCTGATTGGGCCTTCAAGGATCTCATCCAGCGATTCTGGGACGAGGAGTATGGCGGACTCTTCTGGATGGTCGGCGTCGACGGCACGCTGCTCCGGCCTGGCAAGCAGATCTATGGGCAGGCTTTTGGCATCTATGCGCTGGCCGAGTACTACGCCGCGACCGGATGCGAGGAAGCGCTCCAACGGGCACAGGCGATCTTCCAGGCTATGGAAAGGCACAGTTACGACCCGGCTCACCGAGGATACTACGAGGCCTTCGCCCGAGACTGGGGAGTGGCCACCGACATGCGCCTGAGCGCCGTCGACCTGAACGAGATGAAGTCGATGAACACGCACCTCCACGTTATGGAGGCATTCACCAACCTGCTGCGCGTGTGGCCCGACGCTCTGTTACGTGCCAGGCAGGCAGAGCTCATCGACGTGATGATGACGCACGTTATCAACCCCGAGACCGCCCAGATGATCCTCTTCTTCAACGAGGCCTGGGAAGCACGATCGCGCCACATATCTTACGGGCACGACATCGAAGCAAGTTGGCTGTTGGTTGAGTCAACCGGGGTACTGGGTGACCCAGTCCTGGACGCAAGGGCGAAGGCGCTTTCCGTGCGGATGGCACACGCGGTCTACGAACAGGGCCTCGATCCCGACGGGGGCATCGTCTACGAGAGAGGACCGGAGGGGTTGACCGATTCGACCAAGCAGTGGTGGCCCCAGGCTGAAGCGGCTGTGGGGTTCCTCAATGCGTACCAACTCAGTGGGGAGTCTCAGTTCCTGGACGCCGCGCTGGGGAGTTGGGCTTTCATCGAAACCCACCTCGTGGATCGCGAGCATGGGGAATGGCTGCGATACGTCGAACGCGACCTCACCCGTCCGCTAGGTTCAGGTGAGAACAACGCCAAGGTCAGTTTCTGGAAGTGCCCGTATCATAACGGACGGGCGTGTATGGAGTTGACCGAGAGGCTACGCAAGCTCATCGAGACATTCTAACGTCTCGATCTTCAGCAACAGGGGCGAGGCTTGGGCTTCGCCCCTGTGTTTCTCACTCACCTGTCTGACCCTCAGGTTGGGACTGCGCCTTCGAGACGTAATCAGAGGGGTGAATCTTGGCATCGTAAGACTCTGGCTTAGCCAGATCCTTAGCACTCACAAAGCCAGGGCGCCGATAGGCCGCGATCTCGAAATCGTGATCCATCTTGATGGCATCAAAAGGGCAGAACTCAGCACAGAACCCACACGACATACACAGGCTAATGTCGAGGTAATAGGTGACAGGGTAGCGGCGTGGGCGACCGGTCTCAGGTTCCTTGGCACGCTCGATCCAGATGCACTGTACCGGGCAGATCTGGGCGCAGATGCCGCACGCAGTGCAGCGAAGCTGGGACGTCTTTGCATCAATGACAAAGAAGGGGAGATTACGGTAGTTCTCGGGCAGATCACGACGTTCATTGGGGTACTGGATCGTGAAGATGCCGCTGGAAGGCTCCTCCTGCCCGCTCGTGGCGGTACGCTTCCTGATACCACCTATCCACGCCCGGAAATCCTCGACATAGGTCATGAGGAAGTGGTACAGGGTCATTCCCAGCGTCTTGATGATGCCCCAGCCGTACATTAGCGGTCAACCTCCCCCATCGTCAGATCGATACTGCCCAAGATGGAGACGACATCCGCGATCTTGACACCACGCGTCAGGGCGCTAAGCGGGGTCAGGTTGAGCAAGGAGGTTGCACGGATGTGATAACGATAGGGGTTGGCACCGCCATCGGACACAAGATAGAACCCCAGCTCTCCCTTGGGCGCCTCGATGCGCGCATAGGTCTCACCGGGCGGGATGAGCATCTTGGGAGAGAGTCGATGAGACTGGATCGGGCCTTCTGGAACAGCATCCAGGGCCTGACCGAGAATCCTCAGGCTCTCCCACACCTCATCGAAGCGCAGCGCGACACGGTCAAAGGCATCACCGTGCTCACGCGTGACGACGTCGAAGTCGAAACGATCATAGATGCCGTAGGGTTCCGCGCGCCGAACATCATAAGGCACCCCGCACGCGCGCAATACCGGCCCACTCACACCGCTGGCGACGGCCTCATGCGCCGAAAGCACACCCACGTCGACACTCCGTGCCCGTACGATCTCGTTATCCAGCAGGAACGACTGCATCTGTTTGACCTTTTTGGGCAGGCGCTCGTGGACCAGCGCCTTCGCCCGGTCGATCCATCCGGGAGGCAGGTCGCGAGCAACCCCGCCCGGACGCATATAGTTGAACATCATCCGCCCACCTGCCGCAGCCTCAAAGAGGTCGAGCACCAACTCACGCTCCTCCAGCGCATACAGTGAGCCAGTGAAGTACATCCCGATCTCGTTGCTGAAGAACCCCGCCGCGAGCACGTGGTTCACGACCCTCGAGAACTCGGCCATGATGATGCGGATGACCTCGGCGCGCTCAGGCACCTCCCACCCTAGCAGTTTCTCCATCGCCAGGCAGTAGGCAAGGTTGTTGGTCATCCCGTTGATATAGTCCAGGCGATCCGTATAGGGGATATTCTGGAGCCACGTGTTGCGCTCGCCGATCTTCTCGTGGCACCGATGGAGGTAGCCAAAAACCGGCTCGAGATGCTGCACCGTCTCTCCATCCAGCCGCACAGCCATCCGGAATACACCGTGCGTGCTGGGGTGTTGCGGGCCCATATTCAGGATCATCTCCTCGGTCTTCAGCGGCTTGTCAGAATCCCGATCCGCCGACAGCATGCGCGCGTAGAGCAAGGCATCTGCCTCGCTGAAGTCCTCCTCTTTTTGCACAGGACTGTCCGCGAACTCCTGGCTGTAGCGGATGTTCGCGTGGTAAGGCGTGCGCTCCTCAGCATACAGAGGGTTCCCACCGTCGGGGAAGCGGCTGCGAAAAGGCTTATGTTCCTCCTCGTAATAGGCTTCCCGCCAGTCCTTGCGCAGAGGGTAGCCATCAAACCCTTCCCACATCAGGAGCCGGCGCAGGTCCGGGTGACCCTCGAACTGCACGCCGAACATGTCATAGACCTCACGTTCCTGCAGGTTGGCCGAGGGGAACTCGGGTGTTACCGAGGGGAGCACCGCACCATCGCGAGACGTATGGACGTGCAGGACGACGTATCCACCTCCCTCAAGCCTGAACAGGTGGTAGACCACGTCGATGTGAGGCGCAAGCTGACCAATGGCCTCAGGATAGTCCGCCGCAGTGAGGCTGGAGAGCATCACATAGCCCAACGTATCGCGCAGAAAGCGCAAGACGGGGAGCAGGTGCCGGGCGTGAACCAGCACTCCTTCATAGCGCGGGCGGTTCTGTAGCACAGAGCGCGACACCGAATGTGTCATCCGATGCTCGCCGCCCTGCGGATAGGACGCCGCATCACCCCGCTCCGGCGGCTGGGCCGGATGGAGCACCCCGGGGAAGTGTGCGTCGAGTTCTCGCCAGACCTCCGCCGGCATATCGTTGATCATCTCAACCATCGCTAGCCATTCTCCTTGCGAGGTCCAGCGAGGTCTTCTAGATCACGCCAATTGACAAGATCCGGACCCAACGTGGGTTCGGGGATTCCCTTGTCCTGCCCCTCCTGGAACGCCCTGATGTCGCGGATCGATTCGTGGTCAAAGCGGGCGTGGAGCGTAAGAATGCCATGCAGCAGCGCCTCGGGCCGCGGCGGACATCCGGGAATGTACACATCCACCGGAATCAGACGGTCGACACCCGAGACGACGTTATAGCCTTCCTTGAACGGACCGCCGGAGATCGCACACGCTCCCATGGCGATCACATACTTCGGTTCGGCCATCTGATTGTAAAGGCGCACAAGCAGGGGGGCCATCTTCTTCGTGACTGTGCCGTTGATGATCAGAAGGTCGGCCTGGCGAGGACTGGCGCGCATGATCTCCATGCCAAATCGTGCGGTATCGTAGCGCGATGCCGCAGTTGAGATCATCTCAAAAGCACAACAGGCAAGCCCGAAGAGCATTGGCCACAGCGACCGCTTGCGAGCCCATGCGTAGACCTGATCGAGCGTCGTGAGTTTCACCGAGGACTGAAGTTCAGGGGGAACCTCGGGCAACCAACTTACCGCGTCCGTTCGAGATTGTCGCGACACAGAACGACCTCCCAAAAACACTCTCAAAATGGCAAGGGGCGAGACTGCTCTCGCCCCTCCGTTGGGGAAGGCGGGACTTGAACCCGCACGCCTCGCGGCACATGATCCTAAGTCATGCTCGTCTGCCTATTCCGACACTTCCCCCTACCCAAGCGATTATACCGCCGATCACCCCTTGAGCAAGAAGCCGTGACGCTTTCTAGGGCTTCATCATCTCCTTGAGCGCATCATACGCGGGGCGTGGCGCGGCCCCTTCCCACGCGCCGATGTCGACATCACGACCCCACCAGAATGGATCGGCGATAGCCCACCAGAACTCCTCGTTCTCCGGTGTCCATTTGGGGTCGGGCATATTCCAGACAAACATCGGGCCAATCCATGGCGACCAGTTCTTCTGAGCGTAAGCAAATGCACGCACGAGGTAATCGGCCTGCTCCTCAGGGGTCACCGCAAACCAGGCGTAGTCCGGATGATCAGGACTGTTGGCCGTGTGCCAGCCGAACTCGAGGACCGCGACTTGTTTGTGGCTATCGCCATAGCGCTCCATCACGCCACGCATCTCCTCGACATGCCGGAAACAAAAAAACGAATGCCCTCCATAGGAGTTGGCGGGATCCGCGACCTCCTGTGGCGAGATCTCGGGAGGCGCTTTGTAGCCAGGAGCGTTGAGTCCTAGAAGGTCGTAGTAGGACGCAGCGCCGGCCTCGTACATCCGCGTGAGGTAATCCAGATCGGGGATCGCCTCGGGCGGCGCAGACCCGGTCGGAGCAAGCCCCGCCGTGATGACCAGCGCTTCGGGATCGACATGCTTGATCGCGACGTAGCAGGTTCTGAGCAGGGCCACATACCCTGCCGGGTCGGGGACGTGACCACCCCACTCGCGTGCAAGGTTGGGTTCGTTCCAGATCTGGTAGCCCGCGACCCGGCCCTTATAGCGCGTCGCCAGCACGGTACAGAAACCACTGAGAGCGTCCAGGGAGACAGGCATCGGGGCAGAGTCCTCTTCCGGGTCGCCCGGGATCGCCCAGAGGGGAGGATGATCGATGCGCAGGACGAGGTTGATGCCGCGCTGCTCCGCCTGATCGACGATCAGATCGGCAGCCCGCCATTCATAGCGCCCGGGGCCGGCGCCCTCCACATCCAACCAGGCAATGCGCTGCTTGACCCATGCAAAGCCGGCATCCTGAACCAGTGGCCAATCACGCCGCAGCGCGGCCCACTCATCCCACCACAGGTGGACGTTGACCCCATAGGCAGGAGAGTCAACGCGCGCCGGAACCGGCCAAGGCGTCGGTCCGGGCGTCGGCGTCAAATTGGGCCTGAGCCCTCCAGGGAGGCAGCCCCAGGAGCCTCCCAGAAGCACCAGCAGAGCGAAGGTGGCGATCGCAGGGAGCACCAGGGATCTGCGAGATCTTTCGGCGGACATCATCGTGTGGCGTCGCATCTGATCAGATAAGGGGAGGCGGAGTTGCCTCGGCCTTCCCTTATCCCCGGGGCTATGGTGGTGTAGCGAGGCGCCCAACTCGGGTCTCAGATCACAGCCGGATCAGGGGACCTTCGGCATCTCGCCAAGTGCGCCATAGGCCGGGCGAGCAGCCCCTTTTAGGTCGAGAATGCTGTAAGGTGTATTCGGATCCAGGGCCCCGATGCCACCCTTGTAGGAATAGTCGAGGTTCCAGAGGAAAGCCAGGTGGACGATGCCCCATTTGCGCATCAGCTGGAACGCCTCGACATCCCACTGGGCCTGCTCCTCAAGCGTATTGTCAAGCGCGAACTCGAAGCCTGGTGGTGTCCCGTCATAGCCCTCCGAGCTTGCCCAACCGAACTCGGTCACGCAGAGCGGCGTGTCCCGCTGGGCCGCCTTGATCATCTCGTGATAGCCCCATAGCGTGCTCTTGAATGACCAAGAGTGGTGCGGCGAGTCAAAGGGGCCACGGTAGGTCGCGGTCGGGTCGTCGAACCCCTCATCCCAAGCGACATCTGGCGGTACGTTATAGCCATTGTGGTGCGCGCCGACGCAGTCGGCATAGTTGAGGAATCCGGCATCGATCATCTGCTGGAAGTAGGCGAAATCATCTACCACCGTGTACCGCTCGGGGTTCTGCGGATCGGTCGCCACGACACCAGTCGGGGAAAGGGCACCACTGATCACAAGGATACTTGGGTCGCGGCTTTTGATCGCCTGGTAGGTAAGGCGCAGCATCTCGACGTAGCGCTCAGCCTTCACACCTTCTTCGGTATCCCACTCGCGGTCAAGGTTCTGTTCATTCCACACTTCGATAGCGTGGATCTTGCCCTTGTACCGGTCGACCAGCTCGCCCACGAAGCTGACATACAGCGACAGGTCATCTGGCGGGGCGGCCTCAGGATTGGTATCGAAGTACGTACGCGACCATGCCGGCGATCCCACGACGCTCATCATCACCTTGAGGCCACGCTCGTTAGCGAACAGGACCATCGCATCGTAGCCGCTCCAGTCCATCTGACCAGGGCTGGCGGAGAAGTGGTCCCAACGCACCTGTTGCTTGACCCACGACAGTCCCAACTGACTCTTTATCTGGTCCATCGTGTAATCGGGCATCCCGATGCCATGGGCGGCGATCCCGTAGCCAAAGTCGCCCCACGGGAGAACCGGAAAGTCGCCCGTGTTCGCAACCTGGGATGTCGGGGTGGGCAACACGATCTGCCCCGCCTGCGTCGGTGTAGCAACAGGCTCGGTCGAACCGGGGTCCTGAGCGCCGCCCGGAGCAAAGGGGTTCGCCGACGTGGGCATCGCTGTGGACGCGGTTTCCGCAGATTCGCCGCGCCGTCCCGGGAGATTGATCGCGCCGAAAGCGCACGCCAGACCCAGGCCCATTAGAACGATCCACACGATGCCTGCCACAGCCAGCGAGCGCCCCGAGATCCTCGCAAAGAAGTCCCGAACATGCTGCAAAAACGGATTACCCATCAGACCTCCATCAACCTAACAAACGCCGGATCCGCTGCCGGCAATCAATCATCCCCAACCAAGATGCCGCGACGACCGCCGGGAGTGAGCACGCGGCTGATCTGACGACGTGCCACCTGCCGCGTCGACCTCCGGGGCTGCTCCAGAGTCCAACTGCGCATGGCCCCCGGTCGCGTCGTGATCTGCAGGTGGGCCCACGGCGCCGATGCGATTGTCCACTTGCTTCGACAGCACCACGGCTGCTGCCAGGTCCGTTGCCTCCGCCCCTTCAGCCGCCCGGGAAAGGTCATCCACAAGATCGACCAGGTCGGCGTCGGTGGCCCCATCGATGCGCCGCTCGATCAACTCGTGGTAAGCCCGGCTCCCGTAGAGTCCCGAAGTATCCTCGAGACGGCCCGACGATTTCAGGAACTCGGCCATCGCCTGCGGATCCTCGCGGTCCACAGCCGCAGCATCCTCCTTCAGCACACTGCGGTGATGCGCCTCTCCCTGCACGACGTGCGCAGCCGCGATGAGCTTCTCCACCTGCTGATTGCCACAGCGAGGACAGGCAGGCGGCGCCTCCCCGATGCGCCG
>JAKJAE010000032.1:0-229 GCA_022707665.1 Chloroflexota bacterium | reverse complement strand
ACGCCGTCGAAAGGTGGAGCGAAGTATACCCGCCTTCGCAGGGTGAGCAAGCGTTCACACGTTGCCGAACGAAGGGCACGCGAGATGCCCCAGCAGTTCTCGAAGCTGGGAGCGAGATCCAGAGGAACTGCCGCCCTCGCAGCAATCGGGACGCTTCATGGAGACGATGGACCGGAGAGGCCTGCGCCGATCGCTTTTGCTGTCGCGGCGGCGCGCGTGTGGACGCCGA
>JAKJAE010000329.1 GCA_022707665.1 Chloroflexota bacterium | reverse complement strand
TCCAGGTCGATCCAAGGGACAAGGCGATGACCAGTGATACGAGGCCTACAACCGCGATGCCACCCAGAGTGGTCATCAGACGTCGCGTGCGCTGCTTCCGCGCGATCCTCTCGACGGTTGCGGCCGTGAACTCCGGTGACAGTGTCGGCACGGGCGGTGCCATCGCCAGAGCCACATCCACGATGGCCATCGCCGCCCACTCGCGCTGGCAGCGCGCACATCCTCGCAGATGCTCATCCCATCGCGCTCGCTCCTCCGCCGTGAGATCATCATCCATCAGGCGAATCCACCACGCCTCGCTATGCAAGTCCTGTGGTGATATTGCTTCTTCGTCATACATAGCTTCCCTCCTGTACCAGCAGCTCGGCCAGAACCCGCCGTGCGCGAAAGAGCCTGGACTTGATGGCTGAGACCGTGAGACCGGTGATCTCCTCGATCTCAGCATAGGGTAGGTTCTCCCAGTAGAACAACTGGACCACCATGCGATCTGCGGGGCTCAATTGCTCCAGGACGTCATGCACAGCCGCCTGGCGTTCGCGATGCAGGAGTTCCGTCTCGGGATTGGGACCATCTCCTGCCTTCCACTCCCACGCACCATCATCACCCAAACCATCCAACGATATTGCGTCCTTCCGCCTCCGGATCCGGTCTATGCACTCGTTTGAGGCGATGCGCAACAGCCATGGCCGGAAAGGACGGCTGGCATCATAGGAAGACAGGTTCGTTATAGCCTTGACCATCGTATCCTGTGTCGCGTCTTCGGCCTCGGTCGACTCACCGAGCATGCGATAGCAAACGTTGTAGACACTCTGCTGATAGGTCTGTACCAACTGAGTGACTGCCCCATTGTCGCCTCGCTGTGCCAGTCGCAGGAGTTCCTGTTCTTCCATGCTGTTCCCCACACCGTAGTACCTATACGTGGTCACCGCCGGCCAGTTGCATGAAAAAGAGGGCGATCGTAGCGATCGCCCTCTCCCCTATTCGATAGCCCCGATCAGAGTGTATCCAGACGGAAAGGTTGCTGAAGGTCAGACAACAGCGCAGACTCCGGCTCTTCCTCAACATCACTCAGCAGCGTTCCCTTCGGCAATTCCTTCTCGACCGGCACACCCTCATAGGTGTCGATGGGACCATCAGCTCCCTCAATGTCACCACGGTAACCCGTGCCTGCAGGAATGAGCTTGCCGATGATCACGTTCTCCTTCAAGCCATACAGATGATCCTCAGCCGAGCGGACTGCTGCATTGGACAGGATCTTGATCGTCTGCTGGAACGATGCAGCCGATAGGAAGGACTCCGACGCCAGAGAAGCCTTGGTCAAGCCCAACAGAACCTGCCGCGCCCGCGCCGGGGTCCTGCCCTGGGCCACGAGTTCACGGTTCGTGCGCTCGAAAAGCACCCGGTCCGCCAGGTCACCCGGCAAGAACTCCGTGTCCCCCGACTCAGTCACCAGCACGCGATCGAGCATTCGGCGGATGATCACTTCAAAGTGCTTGTCAGCAATGTTCACGCCCTGGGTACGATACACCTGCTGGACCTCATTGAGCAGGTGTAGCTGTACGGCTTCCCGACCCTGAACCTGCAAGATGCGATGCGGGTTCGGAACACCCTCGTAGAGCTGAGTACCCGCGTTCACCTTCTGTCCCTCCGCGACCAGCAGACGCGCCGACGGCGGCACTGAATAGGACTGCTCCTCGCGGATCTCGTAGATCAACGTGATGTCCCGACCATCACGGCTGATGCGACCGGCTGCCCTGGCGCGGAGCTCCTCTGCGCCCTCGTCTGACTGGTTGCGGGCCAACAACTCCTGCTGTGCCACCTCGTCGCCATCTTCGACCAGGATCTCCCAATCCCCCGGGATATCGTAACTGACCTTCTTCGTCTGGCTGTCAACGATCGCGACCTCAGCCATATCACCCTGACGCGTGATATGGACGATGCCCCCAAGATCGGCAATCTCCGCCTCACCCCTCGGTGCACGCCGTGCTTCCATCAGTTCCTCGACGCGGGGCAGACCACTCGTGATGTCGCCACCCGACGAAGCGGTACCACCGGTGTGGAACGTCCGTAGCGTGAGCTGCGTTCCAGGCTCGCCGATCGACTGGGCTGAGATGATACCGACAGCCGAGCCGATCTGGACGAAACCACCACGGGCCAGGTCACGGCCGTAGCAGAGAACGCAGATGCCGTGTTCCAGTTCGCAGGTCATCGGGGAACGCACATAGACAGCCTCGATCTCGAGGCGATCGATCAAATCTGCATGGTCCTCGTCGATCTCCTGGTTGCGAGCCACGATGACCTCGCCCGTCGTCGGGTGGACAACCGGAGCTGCCGCAACCCGTCCCACAAGGCGGGCAACAATCGGCTGGCCACCAACATTGTCGGAACGCCTGATCCAGATACCGCTGCGGGTCCCACAGTCGTGAGCGTTAACGATGATGTCCTGAACTGTGTCGACCAGACGTCGGGTGAGATAACCAGCATCTGCCGTACGCAACGCAGTATCTGCCAGACCTTTGCGCGAACCGTGCGTCGAGATGAAGTACTCCAACGCCGTCAACCCCTCGCGCAGGTTCGAGCGAATCGGCAGGGGGATAATCCGGCCTGCCGGATCGGCCATCAGACCGCGCATACCCGAGAGCTGTGCGATCGGGCCGAAACCACCCTTCGAAGCACCCGACTTTGCCATAATCGAGATAGGACCATAGGGATCCAGTTTGCTGGCGACTGCCTTCGATACGGCATCACGTGCCCGCGACCAGATCTCGATCGTACGGTTGTATTGCTCCTCTTCCGTCAGCAGACCGCGCCGGTATTGGCGCTCGATCTCGGAGACCTCCTTCGTAGCGTCGCCGAGGATTTCCGCCTTCTCTTCTGGCACGGTCAGATCATAGACCGAGATCGTCACACCTGACAGCGTGGCATAATCAAAGCCCAGCGCCTTGATCGCATCGGCGAATTCGACCGCTTCGTTCGGGCCGATGCGTCGATAGCACAGGGCGATCAGGTCCTGCAATTCACCCTTGCCCAGAGGATAGTTGACCAGCCGAAGCGGGTCGGGCACGATCCGGTTGAACAGCGCGCGCCCCACCGTCGTATCAACCGGTCTCGCGGGTGCCGGCAGGTTGTCATGGTATTGCGCGACCTTGACCTTGGCGTGCAGCCCCACAACACCCAGGGCGTAGGCCATCTCCACTTCGTTGAGGTCGGCGAACGCCTTGCCATCGCCCTTATCCGAGACCACGTCCATGGTCATGTAGTAAATGCCCATGCACATATCCTTGGATGGGCCAACAATGGGCTGACCATCTGACGGCTTCAGCAAGTTCCGCGTGGCCAACATCAGTTTGCGCGCTTCCTCGACTGCCTTGCGCGAGAGCGGTACATGCACTGCCATCTGGTCACCGTCGAAGTCCGCGTTGAACGCCGAACAGACCAGGGGATGCAGATGGATGGCCTTTCCCTCAACCAAGACCGGCTCGAAAGCCTGAATACCCAGACGGTGCAACGTCGGCGCACGGTTGAGCATAACCGGACGATCCGCGATCACCTCTTCCAGCACCTCCCAAACTTCAGGGCGCTGGCGCTCGATCAAGCGCTTCGCGGCCTTGACGTTCGTGGCATAGTTGTATTCCACCAGGCGCTGGATGATGAAAGGACGGTAGAGCTCCAGGGCCATCGTCTTGGGTAGGCCGCACTGGTCCATCTTGAGTTGCGGGCCAACGACGATAACCGAGCGCCCCGAGTAATCGACACGCTTACCCAGAAGGTTGCGGCGGAATCGA
>JAKJAE010000328.1 GCA_022707665.1 Chloroflexota bacterium | reverse complement strand
GCACCTGCAAGGCTGCGTTTTTAGCCTGCAGCCGCGCCACCTCGCTCCGCAGTGCTGCGTTCTCTGCCGCTAAGTTGTGCTCGGTTCGCTCTTCCACGCCGCCCATCATACCACGCCCCGGGGGAACGCTGAACACTTACCCTGGTGAGCGGCGTCAACCGATCACTTCACACGCAAGCGCCACCCCTCCTGGAGATAGTCGGGATCACGTGGCAGACCACGGCTGTCCCACAGGTGACCGTTCCAGGTCCAGAACTGCTCACGTTTGAGTCCATGGCGCGCGATAATGCCCCAGACGGTGTCGCTGGTCTTCACCGTTATGTAGACCGGCTGGGCAACCGTCGTAACGCCAGCACTTGTACTGACGCTCATCACCCTGTCCTGCACGGGATTCCGCCCATCGGTCTCCAGACATGCCACGTTGACAGCCTGAAGCATCGGCCACAGAGCCCGTTCCGTATCTGCCACAGCGTAGACACTAAAGAAGTTCACACCGTGACGGGCGATACCCTCGACCCACGGGATGAACTCCTCCGGCAGCATAGCACCCACTTTCGAGCTATGGCGCTGTGCAAGCACGGGATAGACTTCCGGCGTCTTGCCCCAGATCATACTGAGAGCATCCAATTGATGATAGACCTCCTGCTCAATGACCTGGAGAGCATCATCGGATTGGGCAGCAAAGCACAATGGCATCCAGCCGCCCTGGCATACAGAGACCAGGGCCTCAACTGCACCCGGGTCGGGGAGCGCACTCAGCGGTGGCGAAGCAAGAAACAACCGCTCTACAGGAGTCTCGACATCGACCAGGGCCTCAGCAAGATCGCGCAGTAACGCAGCTGCCTTACCGTCCTGAGATGGCAGCCCGCCAGGTGGCACGACAAGCACGACAGCCTCGTATCCGCGGTCAAGCGACTTGGCAATGGCCCGACGACCTTCGCGCGAGGTATCTGCTGTCAGTTGCACCCAGGCGATAGCTTTCAGGCCTATGGATCGAATCCGCTGCACCATGTCACGGGTTGTCTCAGGGAAATAGATCGGTCCGTGACCGGTCTTGACGAAGAGATGCGTTCCACCGATGCGCGTTGTCATCTCAACCGCGCGGTCAAAGTCATGCGAATGCGTAAGCCAGATCCCCTTACCACAAAGACGCGTCATGTAGCTCTCCTCTGAGACATCCTGGCATTATAGTCGCGGACCTCTGAGTAGCAAGCCCACGCACTTCAGCACCAAGCTGTGGATGGGTAAGAATACGGCTACCGTTGTGATCCTGTTCTCATTCCGCAATGGTCTTGCACGTGCCCGGCCCTTGACAAGCCCTCCGGCTCCCCTACAATTAGTTGTATGAAATCGGTTATATGTCGCGCCAAGGCAGGCTTCACGAGGGGCCCAGCCTTGTATGGCAAACAGCGCATTGACGGCCAGGAGAGCGTTGATGATGCGACTGGACGGACGTAGGCCAGATCAGTGTCGTCATCGACGACAACGACAACTTCGTGGAGGTCCAGGGTACGGCCGAGGGACGTCCCATCCCACGCCAACAGCTCGACCGTCTTCTCGATCTAGCAGCACAGGGGGCCCGCGAGGTGATTGCTACTGAGCGCGAGGTACTGGCATGCGCTGGCATCAGAGTCTGACGCGGCGGCAGCGCTTGATCCTTCTGACACTGGCGTTCGGCGTCGTCAGCGTCATCTCGCTGCTGGGCTGGTCTATCTGGACCACGATGGGCGCTGCCATGGCGAACCCCATTCCAACCCCTCTCCCAACGCTCATGCTGTCGCCCACTCCCATGCCAGTCAAAGATGCACCAGAAGAAGACCCCACGCCTACGAGCCCGCAGTCCCAATCGTCTCCGGCATTTGATGTTTACCGGGCAGGCATCATCTCCGCTGACGTTACCGAGGCACGGAAGGCGCACACCCACCTGGACACGCCGCTGACCTTGGTCAACGAGCTGGATATGGCCAGGGCCCTCTACTCTCACTACAAGGCGCAGCCCCCGCTCGCTCAGAGGATCCTCGCAGTGTTCCAGGTCATGCGCATTTGGGAAGGGGCATTACCGCAGGTTGATGTCGTCGCCCAAGCCGCGGATGTCGCATCACTCTACGCACCGGAGAGTGCAGAGCTCTACCTGCGCCGAGGCTGGAACGGGGAGTTGCCCACGATCGAGACTCAGCTGGCCTATGGCTATGCCTATGCGTTCTCCAACGGCTACGGTGACCTCGCCGCGCTACAGGAAGATGCTGGCTCACTTGATCATCAATTGGCACTCTCGGCAGTCGCTAAAGGAGATGCCGTTGTTTCCGTCTGGCTGATGCACGAAGCGATGCCCTCAGGCCCCACCAGTCTATCCAGTGCAGCAGCCAACATCCGGGATGACATCGTCCATGCCGCTTGCCCACAGTGGCGAAAGGCTGAAGAAGAGCTCCTTCAGACGATCTCGTGCCTCGACTTCGACCTGGGGGTTACGTTTGCTTCGGCCCGCTACTGGAACGGAGGCACGGCAGCGATGGACGCCGCGGTCGCTCGGCCCCCTCGATCAACCGAGCAGATCCTCCATCCCGATCGGCTTGCAGAAGTCGATGAACCGCTCGTCCTTTCGCCCATCGTTCCAGCTCTGGGAAGCGCCTGGTCACTCACCACGACCGAAACACTTGGCGAGGCGTTGATGGGCTTCGTGATCGCAGGTTGGAGCGAAGGAGAACTGGACGCCGAGGCCGTGGTAGGCTGGGGAGGCGACCTCCTGCAGGTCTGGGAGGCCCCGGAAGAAGGCCGCGTCGTGGCGTGGCAGATGGATTGGGATGACTCGCGAACGGCAGCGCTCTTCCAGGGGCATCTCCTGGAGCTGATGCCAGACGCATTGGTCAAAGGCCTGATCCGCGACACCACGCCTCCCGCACCACTGACACGTGGCCGCTGGTGGTCAGGCGGACAGGGAACCGTCTTCCTTTACCGCCGCGCCAACCACATCTGGCTCGTCTGGGGAGATACCCCAGAGGCCGTCGAGACGGTCGCCGTCGCCGCTATGCCCTAGCAGCTCCCACCTATCCGCAGATCCGTCCCGCGACGCCATTCAGTCCTCGGCGCGCCCGCAGGCAATCCACATTCGCCACCTGATTGACGCAAAGAGCCGCGCACCTGTTTTGTGCTATCATAGGCGCTCGACTATGGACAAGACGGCGCGACATGGCGATAATCGGTTCAGGCGCTGGATGAGACCCATCGTGTTGGCGATCGTGCTAGCCGGGACTGTGGTCAGCGTCTGGACCATCTGGACGTTGTTCGGTCGCTATCGCAGAGTGATCTTTTCCTCCGGGGAGCTCCCGGACATGCCGGGCGGGGAAGGACGCGTTGCCATCGTCTTTGGTGCAGGCTACTGGCCCAACGGGGCGCCTAGCCTGATCCTGCGCGAGCGGCTTGATGCGGCGAACGAGCTCTATGAAGCGGGCCGGGTGGAGAAGCTGCTCTTCAGCGGAGATAATCGCATCGTAGAGTACAACGAACCAGGGCGAATGCTGGCCTATGCTCTGGAGCAGGGCGTGCCGCGTGAGGACATCGTCCTGGACTATGCCGGTCGACGCACCTATGATACGTGCTACCGGGCACGCGATATCTTCGGCCTCTCCAGCGCGACCCTGGTAACACAGCGGTATCACCTCCCCCGCGCGCTGGAGACGTGTCGCGCATTGGGATTGGAGGTTGTCGGATACAGCGCAAACCTTTACGAGCACCGTGGGTTTTACCTGATCCGCTACCGCCTACGTGAGATCCCGGCATTGTGGCTTGCCTGGTGGG
>JAKJAE010000327.1 GCA_022707665.1 Chloroflexota bacterium | reverse complement strand
CATCGTTCCGGTTTTTTCCGCAGGCAACACCGGCCCCGCCGATGCCACGAGCGTCAGTCCTGCGAACAATCCGGCAGCCCTGGCCGTAGGCGCCACCGACAAGAGCGATCTGATCTATGCCGGCAGTGCGCGTGGGCCTTCGTCCTGCGGCGAGTCCGCGACGATCTTCCCTGAGGTGGTCGCACCTGGCGTGGACATCCGCACAGCAGGCCGCTTTGCCACCTACCAGACGGTCACCGGCACCTCCATGGCGGCCCCTCACGTTGCCGGAGCGTTGGCTCTACTCCTGAGCGCGTATCCGAACCTGACGGTCAGCCAGCAAGAGGCGGCCCTGCGCCACGGCGCCGTCGATCTTGGTCCGGTGGGGAGTGACAACACCTACGGGTATGGTCGGATCGACGCGCTGGCAGCTTACGCGTATCTCATTCACTCTGCCCAGCTGTCCATCGGCCAGTCGGCCAATCCCGACCCGGTGGAGTCCGGCACGCCGCTGACCTACACGCTGACGATCACGAACACGGGTCCGATCGCTGCGGGCGTGGTTACGGTCACTGACGTGTTGCCGGCTGGGGCGATCTACGGCAGTGCCGCAGGGGAGGAATGGTGCTGTGACCAGCTCACGGGTACTGTCACCTGCACCCTGTCAGACCTGGCCATCGGAACCGCGCCGACCCTCGTGATCACGGTGACCGCGCCAGGCTCCAGCGGATGGGTCACCAATTCCGCAACGGTATCAGGTCAGGCGATGGATCCTGACATAACGGACAACGTCGCCAGTGTGACCACCCAAGTTCTGCGCATCTATCGTGTCTTCCTGCCCATCGCGCTACGATAGGCGACCGAGACTACCCGACCAGCGCATACCCCACACCACGAACGGTACGGATGAAGTCCGACCGTCCCGTGGCGGACGCCGCTTTGCTGCGGATGCGATGGATGTGGTGGCGCACGATGTCACCGGCCTCAAAGCGGTCACACTCGTAGCCGAGCACATGCCGGACCAGCACCTGGACGGCTACCACGTTGGGCGCCTCCCGGGCCAGATGGGCCACCATATCGAACTCGGTGGGCGTGAGTTCGAGCCTCTGGCCATCCAGGTCAATGATGTGTTGTGCCAGGTCGACGACCAGTCCGCCTCGCTTCAGCCTCTGAGGATTCTCTGTGATGCCCTGGGGCGTTTCCCGCGCCACAGCCGGCACAGTCTGAACAACAGCCGCCCGGATTTCCTCCAGGTTGGCAGTGAGGCTCTGCTGCACCTGCAGTAGCAGGGCCCGCTGGCGCCGCTCGCGCTCGCGCTTGTCGAGCGCCGTGCGCACACTCTCCCGCAGCGCGATTGTGTCGGTTGGCTTCAGCAGATAGTCGTGCGCGCCCTGCTTGAGCGCACTGATGGCCGTCTCCATCGAGCCATGGGCCGTGAGAACGATCACGGCCACATCGAGTGCCCGCGCGCGCAACGCGTTGAGAACCTCGATGCCGCCGATGCCCCTCATCTTCAGGTCGAGCAACACAAGATCGAACTGCTCGTTGGCGATCTGAGCCAGCGCCTGTTCGCCGCTCGCAACGGCGCGTACCTGGTATCCATCGCGATCGAGCAAGTCCTCCAGAGACATGCGGATGGATTCCTCATCATCGACAACGAGTATTCTGGCTGGTGTTCCCATCATCGCTCCCCTTCACTAGACTCAAGCTGGTGCAACGGGCAACAGGACACTGAAGGTCGTTCCCACGCCTTCCTCACTGTGCACCGTGATCTTCCCGTTGTGTGCTTCGATGATGCCGAAACTGATGGACAATCCCAGGCCGGCGCCCTGTTCCTTGGTGGTGACATAGGGTTCGAACAACCTGGCCAGGATCTCGGGCGGTATGCCATGACCGGTATCGGTGATTTCAATGCAGACTGCCGGCAGCCCCGGCTCGCCGCTGCCCATCTGGAGCTCAGCGAGACTGCTGCGGATGCGCAGTTCCCCGCCAGTCGGCATCGCGTCCACGGCGTTGAGAATCAGGTTAAGGAAGACCTGTCTGAGTTGGTCGGGGTTGGCCTGCACACGCGGCAAGTCACTGCTCTCCAGCCGAATCACGGCGACGTGGTGGTTTTGCAGCTCTTTGGCACTCAGCTCCAGCACGCTGTCCAGCACGGCGGCGACGTCCGCTGGGCTGAGCCGCTCACGGGCCGGCCGGTAGTAGTCGCGCATGCGGCGCACGATGGCCGAGATGCGTCCCACCTCCCCACCCACGACCTGCAGATAACGATCGAGCCGGTCGCGACGTTGTTTGCCGTCCATCTCTTCCTGAATGAGGGTCCAGTAGTTCTCGATGGCCTGAAGGGGGTTGTTGATCTCGTGGGCAATCGTTGCTGCCAGCCGGCCCAGGGCGCCCATCTTCTCGACCTGGATCAACTGCGCGCGCGTCTGCTCCTGTTCGTGCAGCAGTCGCCTCACTTCGGCGTAGAGCTGCGCATTCTGCATGGCCTGACCTGCGTGATCAGCGGCTACCTGAGCCAGCGCCCGATCCTCATCCGTGAAAGGCTGGTCGACCGGCCGCCCGGCCAACACCAATAATGCCAGCAACGTGTTCTCCCCAAAGACAGGGATCAGCATGCCATCGGCGCCCCACGCGTGCGCCGGGTCGGCCCTGCGGCAGATCCGCGGCAGCTCTGTGGCGCTCAGCGCTACCGGCTCGTGCTGATCCTGCATCCTGGCCACGAGCGCCTGCCAGCCGATGTAGACCGGGTCCGAGCTGGCGACGTCCACCCAGCCCTCAGCCGAGCTGAAGGCCCACATCAAGGACGGACCCTGCGGTGCAGGCTGCAGCAACAGGGTGGCGCAGTTGGGTACGTTGAGGTGCGTGGCCATGGCCTGCAAGGTCACCTCCGCCAGCCGCCGCGGGTCCAGCGTTGCCGCCAGCGCGCGATCCAGATCGAACAGGACGCGCAGGCGGTTCACCTGCCGTGCCGCCTGGTACAGCTGGGCGTTATGCAGGGCCACGCCCACCTGCTGCCCGATGGACAGAAGCAGGTCGTGACCCAGTTGCTGGTGCACCTGGGGATATCGCCAGCCGATCTTGAGAACCCCCAGCAGCCGTTGCCCCACGCTGAGCGGAATACATACCAGGCCAGGTATCGTGCCTCCGCTCGTATCGCCTTCCCGGAGAGTGGGGCAATCCATCACAACGATCGACTCGATCGGATGGCTGTCGACATGGAGGTAGTCCTCGTAGATGGGACAATGCCCACAGGGGAGGATCGTCTGAACGATCGAGAGATCCTCAGACGCGGCCTTCTCGGCTGCAACACAGAACGCGTTCTCCGGCTGAGCGTCGGGCAGAAGGATCCAGCCAACGTCGCCCTCCAGCGTCCGCAGAACGACGTCCAGCACTGTCGTCAGCAGCTCATCCTGATCCAGCGTGCTGGTTACGGCTGACGCCACTGCGTGGAGGGCGGTCTGCTCGCGTGCGTAGCGTTGTAGCGCCGCCTCCGCGTGCTTGCGCTCTGTGATGTCGGCAATGGCGACCATGACGTCGCTCATCTGGCCACGCGCATCGTACAGTGGCGCCGTCCAGATGGCGGCTTCGATCGAGCTGCCGTCCTTCCTCTGGCGCACCGTCTCTATGCCCGTCAGCATCTGACCGGCCAACACCTGGGCCAGGAGTGTCTGGAATTCTTCCTGGTGATCGGCCGGGACGATGGGATAGCGGTGACCCAGGGCTTCGGCCTCGGTCCAGCCGAAGATCTGCTCTGCGGCCGGATTCCACAGCCGGGTGTTCTGGTCGAGGTCCATGGCGACGATCGCCAGGGGCGAGGCCTTGATCAGGGCCTCCATCGACTGCTTGGCTTCGCGTAGCG
>JAKJAE010000326.1 GCA_022707665.1 Chloroflexota bacterium | reverse complement strand
CCTCCCTGTCTCATCTCATTGGCGATGTGCGCCATAGCCATGAGCACAGAATGCTCGGGGAGCGATGTTTGATCAGACTCGTCGGTGAGTGCAGATAAGAGCCCGGCTCGTTGCGCCATCGTACGATAGGCGCGCACGAGGTAGGTTTTCCCGATGCCAGATTCACCCCAGAGGTAGAAAATCCGGACCTTGGGATCGTCGGGGTGGATCAGGTTACGTGAGAAGGCATTGATCTCGCCGGAGCGCCCGATCGGGGCGTGCACGCCCGAAGGTCCTCGGCCCTGGCGCGCGAGCTTCTGCGTCACCGTGCCTCCTGTTCGCTCCACGTGAACTGGGTAGGGGGTCCATCCGTAGTGTAGTCGCGGAACTCGAAGTGCGCAAGCAGCGGGATAACCCGGGGAGTTTCCTACCATGAGGCGCGGGCGAGGTGGCAAAGCCACCTCGCCCGCGATAGAGGACAGTCTGCGTTCGGGCTAGCTGCCCGAGACGGCGATCTTCTTGCTTGTCGGCTTGATCTTGGGCAGGTGCAACCGCAGCACGCCGTCCTTGACTCCAGCCTCGATCCGATCCTGATCAATCTGGTTGGAGAGTGTGAAGCTGCGCACAAAGTCACCGGTGCGATACTCGGCATAGGCCAGTGTATAGCCTTCCGGTCGTTTCTCGTTCACGTACCCGTTGATGGTCAGGACATTCTGCTCCAACGTGATATCCACCGACCCAGCGTCCACGCCAGGCATATCGGCGATCACGGCAATCGCTTCATTGGTCTCGTAGATGTCGACGCGGGGGACAAAAGCCCGCTGTGCGCGGGTGCGCTCCGCACCGCTCTCTGCCAGCTCCTGCTTCTCAGCCTCCTGGACCTCGATTTCCTTTGACTCTGCCATCTTGCCACCTCCTCGTCGCTGCTTGTCATCTGGCGGGGTCACCCGCACCTAGGCTGATGTTACCTGGATCTTCTTCGGCTTGTCGGATTCCGCTCGCGGAAGGGTGATGCTCAAGACCCCCAGTTCATACGATGCCTCGACTTTGGAAGCATCGACCGCAAACGGCAGTTGGAATGCCCGCTGGAACTTGCCGCTGCCGCGCTCACGACGATGGAACGCCTCGCCCTCATTGAGCGGCTCGGGATTCCGGGCGCCGCGGAGCGTCAACGTATCGCCCTGGACCGAGATCTCAAGATCGTCGGGGTTCACACCAGGAAGCTCGGCGGTAACGACGGCACCGTCGGGGTTCGTCCAGACGTTCATTGCCGGATAGGTTGTCGCCAGGCTCATCCGTGGGCCGCGGTCCAGCGTCTCGAAAAGGTCGTTCATCTCGCGCCGCAGCCGTTCCATCTCCCGAAAGCTTGACCTGACACTAAAGGGATTGCTCAACATCGTTCTACCTCCTTTTAAGCGTCACTTGGTATCAGACACTTGTCCTGTAAGGTTACTATGCTTGTTTTGTCGTACACCCTCAATGTAAGCCAACGAGATTAGACGTGGATATGCGTCGTATAAGAAAAACGTAAGATCCTATTCAGTCCCGTCTAATCCTGTTCTAATGCTTGTCGTCTATGATGATCGTGAACACACAGAGGAATCAGGAGGACCGAATATGGCGGATGAACCCAGGGCTGAGGAACTGAACGTGCAGCCGATGGAATTCAAGGCGGAAGTCCAGCAGTTGCTGCGCATCCTGTCGCACTCGTTGTACAAGGAGCGCGACATCTTCTTGCGCGAGCTGCTCTCGAATGCTTCGGATGCGCTTCATCGCGCCCAATTCACGATGCTGACGAACCAGGACGTCCTGGACGCGGGGGCCGAGTTGGCCATCCATATCGAGACTGACAAAGAGGCAAACACGCTCACGGTATCGGACACGGGCATCGGCATGACGCGTGAAGAGCTAGTCGAGAACCTCGGCACGATTGCGCATTCTGGCGCTATGGCCTTCCTTCAGACGCTGGAGGAAGGCAAAAAACTCGACGATATCATTGGGCAATTCGGCGTCGGTTTCTATGCTGTCTTCATGGTCGCCGACGAGGTGCGCGTCACCTCGCGTTCCTATCATCCCGATGGACAGGCGTGGACGTGGGTCTCCAAGGGCGATAGCACTTACTACCTCCGTCCTGCAGAGAAGGAGCATCGGGGAACGACGATCGAGATCCAGCTGAAGGACGATGCCAAGGAGTACACGTCGACGTGGCGCCTGGAGCAGATCGTAAAGACACACTCCAACTATGTGTCATTCCCGATCTATGTAGGCGAGACCGTCGCCAACCAGCAGACAGCGATCTGGCGCCAGTCCCCGAGTCAGGTGTCGGAGGATGACTACAACAGCTTTTACCGGCAGTTGACCATGGACGTCAAGGATCCGCTGCTGCACGTCCACATCGTCTCCGATGTGCCGGTCGAGATCCACAGCGTCCTTTATGTCCCGGCCGATCGCGATACGGGCCTATTCCGGTCCCGCCCGGATTACGGGCTGAAGCTCTACTCGCGCAAGGTCCTGATCCAGGAACACAACAAGGACCTGCTCCCGGAATATCTGCGTTTCGTCGAGGGGGTCGTGGACTCTGCCGATGTCCCACTCAACGTGGCGCGCGAGACCGTGCAGTCCAACCGCACGATCGGGCACATCAAGCGTGCGCTGCGTGGCCGGTTGCTCAAGACGTTGCAGGACCTGGGCGAGGAGAAGCCTGAGGAGTACCGGCGTTTCTGGGAGCACTGGGGCCTCTTCATCAAGGAAGGGGTTGCCTCGGACTTTGCCGGGCGTGATGATCTATTGCCGTTGTTGCGGTTTCAGACGACCAAGTCCGATGGCGAGCTTATCGCGCTTTCCACTTACGTCGAGCGGATGAAGGAAGGGCAGACGAGCATCTATTACATCCTTGGTGACAGCGTGCAGTCTGTGCAGCGCAGTCCGCATCTTGACGCCTTCCGGGCCAACGACTTGGAGGTGCTCTACCTCGTCGATCCTTTGGACGCCTTTATGGTTCAGAGTCTGCGCGAGGTCGAGGGCAAGCCGCTGGCCAATGTGGACGATCCTGACCTTGAGCTTCCCAAGGCGGAGAATGCCGAGTCGGAGCCATCTGTGCCTGGGCTGAGCCCGGAGCAGTTTGGGAAGCTACTTGCACGTTTCCGTAAGGTGCTGGGCGATCGGGTTGCCGAGGTGAAGGAAGCGAAGGTGCTCACAGATAGCCCATGCCGGTTGGTGTCGGCGGAGAGTGGGCCTGAGCGTGACATGCAACGCGTGCGACGCCTTCTGGAAGAGAACTACGAGATACCCGCCAAGATCCTGGAAGTCAACCGTGGGCATCCCCTGATCCGCGATCTGGCTACACTCAGCGGCAGGCCTGCTGCGGATGCGCTGGTCGACCTGTCCATTGAACAGCTCTTCGAGAATCTGCTGCTTCTGGAAGGGTTGTTGCCGAATCCCGCAGAGATGGTCCCGCGCATCCAGGCGCTGCTCGAGCAGGCCACGGCAGCCTCAGCCCGTGCCGATGTCGTTGGGCCGGGTTCTCCCGAAGGATAGGTCAGGCGGCCTACCCCGGAGGCGATGAATGTGCCTTGACAACCCGAGAGAGAGTACGGGCTACGATGGCACCCTACCATATGCCCTGAAGGGCACAGGCTATAGGAGGATGGAACGATGTTTGATGAGACAGCGCTGAGGGAATTGGCCTCCATCCAGACAGAAGGGCCAATACTGAGTCTATACCTGAACGTCGACCCCACGCGGCGCACAGCCGATGAGTACAAGCTGGAGCTCCGTGAAATGCTCAAGCAGGTGAGCGCCCGGATTGCTGCTGAAGACAGCGAGGCCGTCAAACGGCATGTGGAATACGAATACGATTGGTC
>JAKJAE010000325.1 GCA_022707665.1 Chloroflexota bacterium | reverse complement strand
GCCACAAAAAGATGGCGGAGATGGCGCACGCCGCAGGTAAGCCCTATCTGCTCCACTCGTGCGGCAATCTCTTCTCCATCTATGATGACCTGATTGATGACGTCAAGATCGACGCCAAACACTCTTTTGAGGACACGATCGAAGACGTCCGCGAACTGAAAGCCACCTATGGGCAACGGATGGCACTGCTGGGTGGCATTGACCTGGACTTCCTATGCCGTGCCAGCGAGGCCGCGATACGTGCCCGCGTCCGGGAAACGCTTGAGGTCTGTCTGCCGGGCGGTGGATACTGCCTTGGCACAGGTAACAGCGTCGCCAACTACATCCCACTCAACGCCTACCTGGCGATGGTTGACGAGGGGCGCAACTACAGACCATAGCAAGCTGCGCGTCGAATCCGCAGCAACGATAGCACTTGCATCGCTTGTCGGACCGGTGCATAATGTGCAGGCAAGCGCGCGCGGCCCCATGCTTTGTATGATAACCATAGCGCGATGGCACTCGGGTTCCCATAGAGACGGAAAAGCTAGACACACGGAGGCAGATCATGATTGTCGGACTGGCACACGCATGTTTCGTCGTCTCGGACCTGGAGCGATCACTTTCCTTCTATCGCGACCAACTCGGCCTGCCGGAGGCCTTCAGTTTCATCAATGATGCTGGACACCGACACGGTGTCTACCTCCACCTTGGCGGGCGCAACTTCATTGAGCTTTTCGAGGGCACGGTTGAGCCCCCGGCAGCCAATCAGTCGTACAAGCACATCTGCCTTGAGGTCGACGACATAGAGGCGACCGTTGCTGCGCTGCGCAGCAGCGGTGTCGAAGCAAGCGACCCCAAACTGGGCAAAGATGAGAGCTGGCAAGCCTGGATCGTCGACCCGGACGGCAACCGGATGGAGCTTCACCAGTACACAGCGTCGAGCTGGCAGGCACCCAGTCTGACCTGATAGCCCTGCGACCTGCAACGCGGCCGAGCACGACAGGAGCTGAGCCTATGTCCCGGATCGATTCACCCATTACCCGCCGCAGCTTTCTGCGGATCGCGGCCCTGAGCGCGCTTGGGCTCGCGCTCCCCAGGGTAGCTCTTGCCCACTGCGACGACGCCTGTCGTGACGTCTATGAGAGCTTCGATCGCCCACCCCGGGACTTCGGACGCATTATCTCTTGGCAACAGACCGTGCGATTAGCGCCCGATCCCACCGCTAAGGCTGTCGGCTATGCGAGCCGCGACGAGGTCATTCCACTCTACGCACAACTGCCCGGCGTAGCACCGTGGCCCAGCAATCCGATATGGTACATGACGAGCGGCGGCTTCATCCACAGCGGCTACGTGCAGCCCGTGGAGACCACCCCCAATCCTGAGGTGATCGAGCACGTCGAAGCACCTGGATTCTGGGCTGAGGTGTGCTTGCCCTTTGCCACTGGGCAGTGGAGCCCGGGGCCCGCGCGCAGCGCACGTAGGCTCTACTACGAGACGGTCTACCGTGTGGTCAACGCCCAGAAAGCAGAAGATGGATCGTGGTGGTACCAGCTTGAGCAGGGCGTCACCTACAACACGCCGGGCCTCTGGGTTCCCGCCAACGCGATGCGTCGGCTGAGCCCCGACGATCTGGCCCCGATCTCGGTGGGCCGTACCGACAAGCGCATCGAGATCGACATCCCCAACGAGACACTCACGTGCTATGAGGGTGACACACCGGTCTTCATGACGCGGACAGCTTCCGGCGTATACGGCGTCGGTACGCCGCTGGGCGAGTTCAGAGTTCTGCATAAACGCTTCGGTTGGAGAATGGTAGGAGATGATTACGACCTGCCCGGCGTGCCGTTCCCTGTCTATTTCACCCGCTCCGCCGTAGCGATTCACGGCACCTACTGGCACAACGACTATGGTCGTAGACATAGCCACGGTTGCCTCAACGTTGCCAGCCGCGACGCCCGCTGGGTCTACCGCTGGGTCGACCCGGTCGCAGACTACGTCAACGGCACGACCAAGGCTGAGCCAGGGCAGGGTACGCCCGTGGTCGTCCTTTAGTGCTGTTGTCACACCCATCCCCTGAGGTGACACCATGACCCAATACACACTGCACCAACCCGTCTTCCGCCAGTTGCCTCTGGGCACCGTCCGCCCCGCGGGATGGCTTTCACAGCAACTGGCAATACAGGCTCAGGGCATCAGCGGTCACCTCGACGAATTCTGGCCCGATATTCGTGACAGCCAATGGTTCGGCGGCAACGCCGAGGCCTGGGAGCGCGCACCGTACTGGTTGGATGGCCTGATCCCGCTGGCCTACCTCCTGGATGACACTCGCCTCAAAGCCAAGGTCGTCAGGTACCTTGACGAGATCATCTGCCGTCAACAGGATGATGGTTGGCTTGGGCCACGGACCATGATCGCAGCCGCGGGTGCACGCGCTGAGGCCCGCTACGACCTCTGGGGCCAGATCCTGGCCACGAAAGCCCTCGCCCAATACTACGACGCCACCGGCGACGATCGCGCTGTAACAGCGCTCCAACGTGCGCTCAGGGCCATGGACAGGACGATCGATACCATGCCGCTCTTCAACTGGGGGCAATTCCGCTGGTTCGAGGCGCTCATCGCTATCTTCTGGCTCTTTGAGCGCACCGGTGAGCAGTGGCTGCTCGATCTTGCCGTGAAGCTGCAGGCACAGGGCTTCGACTGGCGAGCGTTCTTCGAGGCCCCCTCTGGCTGGCCCGCGGCCGACCCCACGCCCCATGGCCGCTGGAACTATATGAGCCACGTCGTCAACAACGCAATGGCGGTCAAGTCGCCGGCGCTGGAGTGGCGGCTGTCGGGTGCCAGGGGCGACCGCGACGCTGCTGATGCCATCCTTGATCAGCTCATGGCCCACCACGGAATGGCGACTGGCGTCTTCACCGGCGATGAGTGTCTGGCCGGGACCCGTCCCACGCAGGGCACCGAGTTGTGTGTCGTCGTCGAGCTCGCATACTCGCTGGAGATGCTCGTGTCGGTCTTCGGCGACCCGGCCTATGCCGATCAGCTCGAGCGCGTGATCTTCAATGCGCTGCCGGCTACCTTCTCGCCCGATATGTGGTCACACCAGTACGATCAACAGGCCAACCAGGTTCTCTGCACGAGCGAGCAACGCATCTGGAACACAAACGGTCCGGACTCCAACCTGTTCGGCGTCGAGCCCAACTATGGCTGCTGCACCGCCAACCTGAGCCAGGGCTGGCCCAAGTTCGCCGCCCACCTCTGGATGGCCACGACCGAGTCTCCCGGCCTTGCCGCAGTGGCGTACGCCCCGAGCACCGTGGCGGCAGAAGTCCAGGGCGGCCCGGTCACGGCGACGCTCACAACCGATTACCCCTTCCGCCCTGACCTGCACTTCGCAGTCACAACCGCGCGACCGACCCCATTCTCACTATGGCTCCGCATTCCTGCCTGGGGAGAAGGAGCGACCGTTGTGCTTCCGGATGGTACGCGGGAGACGCCACAGCCTGGTACCTTCCACGAGCTGCGGCGCACATGGCAGGGGACCGAGTCCGTCACGCTCATCCTGCCTATGCGCCCCACCCTCCGGCGCGGCTACAACCACGCTGCGTCGCTCAGTCGTGGGCCCCTGGTCTATGCGCTCAAGATGGGCGAGCGTTGGAACCGCATTCACGCCGACGCGCCCTACCGGGAGCTTCCCCATGCCGATTGGGAGGTCTTGCCCACAACACCGTGGAACTACGCCCTCGACGTAGCCGAAGCCACCGTGGAAAGGGATGTGGCCTTCGTGGAACATCCGGTAGGCGGCCGTCCATTCTCGCCTGAAGGGGCGCCAGTCACGGCCACAGTGAGCGGGCGCAGACTGCCAG
>JAKJAE010000324.1:3539-3866 GCA_022707665.1 Chloroflexota bacterium | reverse complement strand
CCGAGGCCGTGGATGCGATGGGGCTGGATCACCAGATCTGCCGCAGTCACGTGAAACGCAATGTAGATGACATCGCCGAGAGCTTGAACAAGCACCTGGCGCATCCCGAGCCACTCCCGACGGGGGTCCAGCTCACACCCGAGCAGGTACGCACCGACCTCGCCCAGATGCAGCACTTGGTCCGCGAACGTCCAGCGGATGGTGAAGTACAACTCGAAGCACTCTATGACCGCTACAAGGATGTACCCATACCCGAGAACGGTAAGCGGCACACGGTCTGGTACCGCATGCGCATGGCGGTGACACGCTTGTGGCTACGCTGGCGCG
>JAKJAE010000324.1:0-3524 GCA_022707665.1 Chloroflexota bacterium | reverse complement strand
ACCAACGCCGCGATGATCTGGACGGGACCAACAACGCGTGCGAGCGGCTGATCGGGTGGTGGATCAAAGAGCGTTACCGCACCATGCGCGGGTACAAACGCACCGAATCGATCCGCAATGTGGTCACCCTAACCGCCCTGATCGGCGCTCACCCCGGCTACTATGACCTCGCCGCGCTGGTCGGTTAGCGCACACCCTCGATGACTTCGCCTGGTCGCGTGCCAGTTTTCGAGCTCCTTCCCATCCTTTGAACAGACACCTGCCTCGGTGCATGGCTGGACGGCCTCCCCGACGGGCTGCTAGGGCGTTTGTGTCAGACCGTCAGATGCTCATCACACGCCGCGGATAGCTCAGCAAGCGCATCCGCAGCTTGAAGCTGGAGGTCCGCCAGGGCGTGGAAGTCGCGACTCAGGTCAGCGCGGAAGGCACTATCGGGCCAGCGCCTATGGAAATCCTGCCAGTCGCAGTAGACACCCGAAATCTCGGCCATAGCCTCGAACGTAGCAATCGCTTTCCCCCACGGCAAGTCATCGCCCGCAATCTCCCGGGCGTGTTCGAGGAAACCGACCGCGCTCTGTTGGGTGCCCAACATCCGCATCAGCGTCCGATGAGCACAACTATCGCCAGAGGCGCCGCACGACGGGCAGAACTCGCTGTCAGCCATCCGGGCCGCTGCAGCGGTGTAGAGTGCGGGCCCGTAGCCTAACCCTTCCTCGGGTCCCCGCCCTCGGGCGACTCTGGCCCCAAAGCGCAATGCGCCGGCGAGCGCCTGTTCAAGCGGCTTGCAGGGTTCAATTGGGTTGAGGAGGTAACCGAGTTGAGCCTTCGCCGGCCCCCAGACTGACCTGACGATGTCATCGAACCCGGGAACCGTGGCAAACTGCAGATCATCGAGGTCGTTGCTCCACCCCGTGAGCACACTCCACGCGGGCCAGGTTCTGAGCAAGATCGCATCACCGCGGTCATAGGCAGCACGAAGCCGCGCAAAGTGTTGCTCGTGAGGTCCCGGAAGCAGCCCGCTCGCCTTGAAAACTGTGCGAGCTGCATCATCCCATGGCGCATCGCGCGTCACACGGTCAACTGTGAATCCCAGAGCACAGCCCAGGAACCCAACCCGGGACTCCGACCCAGCTTCCATCCACCAGGCCGTGCATCCCTCCGTCTCATCAAGCACTGGCGAGAAGGCGACACCCGCGAGCCCCGCAACCCAGTCATAACTGACCGGGCGGTCCCAGGCGTGCAACACGGCAACGAGACACGCGACAAACGAATCGATCTGGTTCGGATCACCTTCTACACAGGCCAACTCGCGCTGTCGGGCCATCGATCTCTCCTTGGGCCTAGGCCATCTCTGACTACGGATTCTAGTCACGCCCTGGAATCGCGCAAGGAGCTCCGCGCCATCACGACGTCTCTAGCGACTCCAGAACCAGGTCACGTCAAAACCGTTGGCCTCCAGCCAAGCATCGTCGGGGCCCGACCACCCGAACCGTTTGAGATCGATGCGACCCTGAGCATCGAACTCGATACCCTCAGCCTCCAACAGCCGCTGCTGCTCGCTGCCAGAGAGGCTCACCTTACCCTGGCTATTGACCACACGTTGCCAGGGCACAGCCATGCCCTCGCGCACGGCAGCCAGAGCATAGCCCACCTGTCGCGCACTCGCGGTCCCAACGATCTTGGAGATCTGTCCATACGTCGTGACCTTACCCTCCGGCACTTGCCGGATGACCATATAGATCCGTTCGTTGACCGACTGACCCGTTGCCATAAGTCCTCCTCAGGTGGAATCAGCCCGGTATCGTAAAGCAGAAATGGTCGACGAAGCATCTGGTGACCACGACACCACTGGGGCCCTGACCTACGCTCCCATCACCCGCCCCGCCGCCCGAAGCGCGGACGGAACCTCACTGGACCCCGTACCAGTCGCCCGCTTGCAGGTCATTCTCGAATATGATCCGGCTATCGGGGTCCAGAATCTCATCGCCGGCCCGCCGTGCGTGTGCGAGGTGCCGCCGGGCTTCCTCAAGATGGCCTGCCAGAGCGTGGGCTCTGGCGAGGCCCTCGTAGGCATAGGCCAGATCGAAGTCTGACATCTGGTCTTTGTGAGCCTCGGTCGTCGCCATGCAATGCTCTGCGTAGGTCAGGGCAGGCTGACCATCGCCCAACACGGTGAACACGTGGGCAATCAGCCATTCGCCGCGCTGACGGTGCACCGGCTTGCCTACAATGGACCAGTGGTAGAGCGATGCGAACGCAGCGATCACCATGGCGCGGTCGTCGTCAGGCGATCGCCCATCCTTTTCCAGAAGCCTCCACACCTCACCATTCGCCTGCTTGGCGAACTCCAGGTGTGCCTCGTCCAGCGTCATCTTCGCCGCAGTCTCCATAGGCCATTCCTCCCAGTGTAACGGTCGCTGTGGGGGGTCCTTGCCGTGCTCAGCCGCACAAATTCCTCACTCATGGCCTCGATGGCTTCAGGCCGGTGCCCGGCACCGGCGGGATCGCTGTACCACTGCGCGATGAAACCTCCTTCGGGTCGCCCGAGCGTCCTCACCAACCGCCCGCAGTACGCCCGGATCTCGTCGAGCGTCCCACGCACCATTGTCTGCTGGATATCCACGGGACACCAGAACGTGATCCTTCCCCCGAACTGCTTCCCAAGACGGTCGAGGCCCATATTTTCCTGCTGGTCCATCTGTATGACGTCCAGACCGATCTCTATGAGATCGTCCAGGATCTGCGTGATATCGCCGCAACTGTGCAGCAGGGTCAGAAGGCCGGCAGCGTGCGCGGCCTGATAAACGCGTGCGTAGCGTGGCTTCCAGATCTCACGCCACGACGCCGGCGAGATCATCAGCCGGTGCTGCAACCCCCAATCATCACAGAACATATAGCCGTCGACCCCGGCCTCGGCATAGCGCTCGATAGCATAGAGGTTCATGTCAACGAGCACATCGATCAGACACCCTAACCTCTCCGGCTCGAGGTAGATGTCCATCCAGACGTTCTCAAGTCCCCGCACGAAGTGCGTGCGCTCGTAGAGTGAGACCCCATTGCCGATCAGGAATCTGTCGCCCGCAGCCTCGCGTGCCCATTGCAGGCTTTCCCACCTGCGGGGCTCACGAATGTCGGGAATGGAAAGAATGTCCCAGTCATCCCAATCTTTGAGGGGTACGTCCTTGACCTCGCCGAGGTTCGAAACACCAATGTTCTCCCAGACCGCGCCCCACTCATCGACGCCCTGACGCGGACGTGCGTCAGGCGATGGCGTCATACCGGTCCAGGCAATGTCGGTACCATAGCGATCGGGAAGGTTGTACGGAATCCGCTCTGGCTCCTCGAAGCGTATCGCTCGGCGAACGATCTCGCGTGGCGTCATCAATACCTCCTGTGCGTACGGGATCTCGCTCACAGATGGAGCAACTACTCTGACGACATTCTATACGGAAATGACACAATGAAAGCTCACGGCATCCTGGCTCCTGATGACTACCTCAAAGAGCCGATCCACCAACTGCCCT
>JAKJAE010000323.1:3557-3873 GCA_022707665.1 Chloroflexota bacterium | reverse complement strand
TCGCTGTGCAGATTGGCGCCGACCTCATCACGATTCCACTTCATGACGGGACCGATTGCGACGTTGGCCCAGTAATGCCCATGAACCAGATTGAAAGCTATATTGTTTCACATTTCCAGAAAGCTGCACTTAAAGAACACATGCGATCCAGCACACCGCCTCGCGTTGGTGGAGTGAGACAGCACGAAACGAGGGAGGGCCGGCTATGGAGTCGAGCCTGAACACTCCGATCGCTCAGGGCCGCACGGCCGAGGTCTACAACTGGGGCGCACAGCACATCCTGAAGCTCTACCGTGAGTGGTGTCCCCCGGAGTGG
>JAKJAE010000323.1:0-3547 GCA_022707665.1 Chloroflexota bacterium | reverse complement strand
CCGCCGTAGGCGAGATCGTCGAAGTGCTCAACCGACGCGGTATCATCTATGAGCGGGTCAAAGGCGTCTCAATGCTTGCCGATCTGAAAGCGCGCCCTTGGACGATCATCCGGCATGCTCGAGGACTTGCTGAACTCCAAACGAAGATCCACCGGCTAGGCATCACTGGCCTGGGCTCGTATCGCAGTTCACTGGCTTACGCCATTGAGAAAGCTACATCCCTGCCGGATGCCCTGCGCGAGAAGACGTTGAAGCTCCTTGCGGCGCTACCAGATGGGAACGCCGTTTGTCACGGCGACTTCCATCCCGACAACATTATCGTCACAGCGAGCGGGCCGGTGGTCATTGACTGGATGACGGCAAAGGCCGGCAACCCATGGGCCGATGTCGCCCGCACGAGCATGATCCTGACGATCGGCATTGCGGCAGCTCGGGTCGGTCCGATTCTGAGCACACTCAGCCGCCTCTACCACAGCGCTTATCTGCACAGGTACCAAGCCCTTGCACCGGAGGTTAGTGGCCGGCGCGAGGATTGGCTGCCGGTTATCGCCGCAGCACGGCTGAACGAGAACATCGTGGCTGAGCGTGAAACGCTGCTCCAGATCGTCGAGAAGGCCACAGAGCGGGGCTGACGCCTTTCCAGGTCGCCAACCCCGCTCTGCCATCTCAGTTACCCGGGTCTAGTCCTTGTCCTTGTGGTAGCGGATATCGCCAACCTCGGCTTGCAGACGGTGCAACTCTGCGGTCAGACGGCTCCGCACGCCGGTGTATGCCGGGTCGTGGTAGACGCTACGCAACTCGCGCGGGTCCTCCAGCAAGTCGAATAGCTCCCACTCGGGCTCGTAAGTCTCATCGATCGTTCCCGCCTGCCCCAGAGCATCAGCATAGTAATAGATCAACTTGTGGCGCCTGGTACGGATCCCGTAGTGCGCATAGACGTTGTGGTGCGCCTTGTGCATCCAGTACCGGTAGTACATAGCCTCACGCCAGTCTGCGGGCGCAGAACCCTGGAGCAGTTGTCTGAAGCTGCGACCCTGGAAGCTCTCGGGAATGGAGATACCCGCAAGATCCAGAAACAGCGGAGCGAAGTCCACGTTCAACACGATGTCGCTGTTCGACGAGCCCGGCGTCACCTCCCGGGGATAACGGAGCACAAAAGGCATCCGCAACGATTCTTCGTACATGAAGCGCTTGTCATACCATCCATGGTCGCCCAGGAAGAAGCCCTGGTCGGATGTGTAGATAACTACGGTGTTCTCCTCCAGGCCCGCATCACGAAGGTAGTCCAGCAGGCGGCCCACATTGTCATCGACGCTGGCAACCACGCGGAGGTAGTCCTTTATGTACCGCTGATACGCCCACTTCCGCAGGGCCATTTCGGGTAGCTCTTTGGGCACCTCGCACTTGAGATCGGTCGAATCCATGTGCGGGCCGACACGCATCTCGGCCGCTGCGGCCGCCGAAGCACGGTTCTCGTAGGTGTCGTACAGGGTGTCTGGCTCAGCGATCTCTTCGTTAAGGTACATCGCTGCGTGCTTCTCATCGGAGTACCAGGGCCGGTGCGGTGCCTTGTGGTGACACAGCAGACAGAACGGTCGCTCTGAATCTCGCGCCCGGAGCCAGTCAAGGCTCATGTCCGTGATGATGTCGGTCGCGTAGCCCTGCACGGTCTGCCACGTGCCGCCATCCGGCCCCTTAAAAATGAACTCCGGGTTGTGGTAGCGTCCCTGCCCGGGTAGCACGGCCCAGTCATCAAACCCGGTTGGGCAGTGCGCGGGACCTATGCCCAGATGCCATTTCCCGAAGATGGCTGTCTGGTAACCACCCTCTTGCAGTAGCTTGGGGAAGGTCAACAACGTGTTGTCCATCGGGGTATCGAGGGTTGTGACCCCATTCACATGGTTGTAAGTCCCCGTGAGGATCGTGGCCCGGCTCGGTGTGCAGATCGAGTTCGTGCAGAAGCAATTGTCAAACCGTATGCCGCCGTTGGCGATGCGGTCCAGATTCGGCGTCTGGTTGATCCTGCTGCCGTAGCAGCTCATCGCATGCGATGCATGGTCATCGGTCATAATGAACAGGATATTCGGCCTACTAGCTCCCATGATTCCTCCCACTGGGTGCGGCTGCGCCGTACCCCATCTAGCTCACAATCAGCGACTCAGCAAGCGCCACACGTGTGAACAGCGTAGCCTGGTCAACTGGTCAGTATTCAAACACGACCGCGCAGTGCATTCGGAAACGCGGTACGATGACCTTCACAGTCCCATCGTGCTGCTGCAACGGGAGCGACACGCCATCAGGGATTAGCGTTGCCTTCCTGATCGGCTGAGGCACGTGAAGCATCACGGGCACCTCGAACAGCGGAACTAGATCCTCAATCAGTTCGAGCCCGCCACGATAGTGGGGCGTAGCATACAGAAGATGAGCCACGTACCTGCCATGTTCTGCCTGATGCAGAAGACTGACGCGACCGCCGCTGGGAAGCTCCACGCGCAACACAGGGTCTGTGTAAAGACGCCGAAGCGCACGCTCAAAGAGGTCGCGATGCGGTCGTGCTGCACGATGGTCGTACATCAGGTCCAGGGGACTGGGTGAGTAGATCACACGCCCATTCTGAATGAGGGCGGGATGCTCCGCACGCTCCGGACGGAACGGCGTGTTGAGATGCGAGCAGTAGTGGGCATAGGTGCGGCTGAAATACGGCTCGTGAATGTGTGCCAGTACCCGGGTGCCTTCACGGGGTTGGGTGCGCAGTGTAGGGCTGTAGTTGAGTACGGGTGACGTCACCAGTCCGGTGCCCAGGACTGGATCTGCAACGGTATAGTCGACGTCAAACAACCCCGGTCCCACATAGTCAGCCCCAACGTCAATGACGAACCGAGATTGATTGCAGTCCATCGCTCCTGTGGAGAGCACCACAAGTGATCCGCCTTCAGCGATGAACTGCTCAAGCCTGGCTGCCTGCGCCTCGGTCAGGCACGGCCCACTCGGAATGATGACGGTCTGAAGCCCCGTCAGGTTCCGCTCGTTGGCCACAACAAAGTCGATCTGTCGCTCCAACAGCATCTTGCTCACGCCGATGTCAGCCTGCGTATTGCCCGTGAACCACAGGCCCAGGTTCGAGTAGGGCTTGCCTCCGGGACCATAGGCCTCGATCTGTTCGACGTAAGCCATCGCCTCACCGATGTTCCGGTACGTCTGAGGGTCCATGAGTCCCGTCGGATGAAGCTGGTCGCCGAAGTTGCAGACCGATCCGAAAGCAATCATCGATGCGGCTTCGTACTTGATAGCATCGGGGTGCTTGAAGCCTCCGAACTCGCCCCAGGACGTATGGAACTTGCCGCTCATCGCACAGATCTGGTAGCCTTCGCCAAGGTAATACTTCGATCGGAGCGGGAACTTGTCATAGCCGCCCCACCCCGTCGGCAAGTCCTCGAGGTCCTGATGGGTGTTATGCACGTGCGTGCCGTAGCGCTGGTTTCCCCGACCAAACGCCGTGGTCCCGTTGAAGAACACGGTTGCGTGTGGGTGGTGAGCCGCAATGGTC
>JAKJAE010000322.1 GCA_022707665.1 Chloroflexota bacterium | reverse complement strand
CGATTCTGGGTGCGTGACAACGGTGATGGCCTGACCGAAGAGCAGCAGGCCCGATTGTTCATCCCCTTCGAACGGCTGGACCAGGCCCGTGCCAAGGGCTATGGCCTCGGGCTGTCGATTGTCCAGCGCATTATGGAGAAGCTGGGCGGGACGGCAGGAGTGGAGAGTGCTGCCATCCCGGGTGAGGGCAGTACCTTCTATTTCGTGCTTCCGCAGGCGGATCTCCCGTTGTAAGCGCACCTTCTCTGGTGGGCGACCATGCCTGAGCAGGTTGGCCCACGAGGGTGGACGTTGTCATTGAGTACCGGTTCTACCTCACATCATCGGACACGCAGACTACCAAAGGAGACGAGCGATGCAGACACTTCTCAGCAGGCCGGAGTATGAGCGGCAGGTCGCCGCGACGCGGGATGCTCGTATGCAATGGTGGCGGGACGCCCGGTTCGGGATGTTCATCCACTATGGGGCGCACACGCTTATCGGGCGTAACGAGTGGGCGATGGCCATTGAGAACTGGAAGATCGAGGACTACGAAGAGGTCGCACGCCAGTTCCGACCCGAGCCAGGTTGTACGCGCCAGTGGGCCAAGCTGGCTGCTGAAGCTGGCATGAAGTATATGGTCCTGACGACCCGGCACCATGAGGGGTTCAGTCTATGGGATAGCAAGGTGAACCCCTATAACGTAGTTGCCCATTCCGGCGGTTTCGATGTGGTCAAGGAGTTCGTGGCTTCCTGCCGGGAGTTCGGGCTGCGTACCGGCTTTTACTTCTCTCTGATGGACTGGCACCATCCCGACTCCTGGCGCTGTGCCTTTGACCCCGAGGCACGTGCTCGCTTCCAGGGATTCCTCACCGGGATGCTCAAGGAGCTCCTGGGCGGCGCGTATGGCAAGATCGATATCCTGTGGTATGACGTCTCGCGGCCCATGGAATCCCACGAGGGATGGGGCTCGCTGCAGATGAACCAGATGGTCAGGAGCCTCCAGCCCGATATCATCATCAACAACCGCTCCAAACTGGATGAGGACTTCTCGACGCCCGAGGAGCATCTGACGGCAACCGAGGGCAAGGATTGGGAAGCCTGCATGACGTTCAACCGCATCAGTTGGGGCTACCTGGATAGCGCCCAGGCCCTGCCCTACAGCTACAATGCCCAGGGCATCCTCAGGATGCTGAACACCGTCTGCGAGTCCGGTGGAAACCTGCTGCTGAACATTGGCCCTATGCCCAATGGCAGCGTGCCTCCGGAGGCGGTTGAGCCCCTGCAGACGACCGGGCGCTGGCTGAAGGCCTATGGCGATGCCGCCGTCTACGGCCGGCTGACCCCCAGCAAGGTGCAGCGAGCGAGCGGCACCGGGCGATTCACGCAACGTGGAAACAAGGTCTACTTCTGGCAGTTCATCCGCAGCCCGCAACTGATCTTCGGCGGCTTCGAGACGAAGCTGAAGGCGATCCGGCTTCTGCCGACCGGCACGCCGTTGGCCTTTGAGCAGACGAGCCGCCAGATCATCGTTACGCCGCCGCCAGCCGACCGGTGCGATCAGATCGCGAACATCACCGTGTACGAACTGGAGTTCGAGGACATGCCGGTCCAGCACCGTTGCAGCGCCTATCCCCAGCTCCATGTTGGTGAGCGACTCGTAGAGTAGCAGGGACCCGTATCCTGCACCCATCCAAAGGAGGCACTATGGTCGATCTGAAGCGTTATGACCTCTGGTTCGTCACCGGAAGCCAACACCTCTACGGTGAGGAGACGCTACGACAGGTCGCTGAGGATGCGCGACGCATCGCTGCGGCGCTGTCGGGTGCGCCGGGGTTGGCCGTCAATGTCGTGTTCAAGCCGGTTGTCAAAACGCCTGAAGAGATCGCAGCGGTGTGCATCGCGGCGAACGCCGACCCGGCCTGCATTGGCCTGGTCACGTGGATGCACACCTTTTCGCCGGCCAAGATGTGGATCGCCGGCTTGGGAGCGCTGCGCAAGCCCTTCGTGCACTTGCACACACAGTACAACCGCGATATCCCGTGGGCTGAGATCGATATGGATTTTATGAACCTGAACCAGTCGGCCCATGGCGACCGCGAGTTCGGTTTCATTGGCACCCGGATGGGCAAGGCCCGCAAGGTGGTCGTGGGGCACTGGCAGGACCCGGATGTGGTGGCGCAGCTCGACACGTGGGCGCGCGCTGCGGCAGCGTGGCAGGACTGGCAGGGGGCCCGCTTTGCGCGCTTCGGCGACAACATGCGCGAGGTGGCGGTAACCGAGGGTGACAAGGTGGCTGCGCAGATCCGGATGGGCTACAGCGTCAACGGTTACGGCGTGGGCGAGCTGGTTGCTCACGTCGACAGCGTGACCGATGCCGAGATCGACGCCCTAATCGCAGAGTACCAGGCGCATTACGCCGTTGCGGCAAGCCTGAGGCCTGGCGGCGAGCGACACGCGGCGCTTCGCGAGTCGGCGCGCATCGAACTGGGCATGCGCGGGTTCCTTGCCGAGGGCGGGTTCAAGGGCTTTACGACGACGTTCGAGGATCTCTACGGTTTGGCGCAGCTGCCCGGCGTGGCGGTACAGCGGCTCATGGCCGAGGGCTACGGCTTTGGTGCCGAGGGCGACTGGAAGACCGCGGCGCTCGTGCGCGCGATGAAGGTGATGAGCGCTGGGCTCCCTGGCGGCACGTCGTTTATGGAGGACTACACCTATCACCTGGAGCCCGGCGCGATGAAGGTGCTGGGCGCCCATATGCTGGAGGTTTGCCCCTCCATCGCCGATGGGGCGGTCGCGCTCGAGATGCACCCGCTGTCGATCGGCGGGAAGGCAGATCCGGCACGGTTGGTCTTTAGCGTCCGGCAGGGCCCGGGCGTCAACGCCTCGATCATCCAGATGGGCGACCGGTTCCGGATGTTGGTCAATCCGGTGGATGTGGTTGTGCCGGACGCTCCGCTCCCCAAGCTGCCGGTGGCGCGCGTCGTCTGGGTACCCAAGCCCAGCCTCAAGGTCGGGGCCGCTGCCTGGATCCTGGCTGGTGGCGCCCACCACACCGGCTTCAGCATGGCGATCCATGCCAACCACCTCATCGACTTCGCCGAAATTGCGGGCCTGGAGTGCCTGCTCATCGACGATGGCACCGACCTCCGTACGTTCAAGAACGAGCTGCGGTGGAACGAGTTGTACTACACGGTGATGGGGCGGTAGGCATCGCAGAATCAAAAATCGCAGAATCGGAGAATCCAGAATCGGAGTAGCAGAGGCCGGTGCCAGGGAACGCGCGCTGGCGGATGACGTCGACGAAGCCCACGGGTCAGAATCGCCGTGATCGCCACAGTCTCCCCATCGTTCTTGTTTCCGGTTCTGCGATTCTCTGATTCTTGCATTCTCTGATTCTTCCCTGGAGTTCAAATGCGCGCCATTGTCCTTCGCAAACCACGCCAGTTGGAGATGGTGGAGGTGCCGCGGCCTGCGCTGACGGCGCCGGAGCACGTCCTGATCGAGGTGAAGGCCTGCGGCATCTGCGGGAGCGACCTGCGCTACTGGGCCGGGGAGAACCCGTGGGCGCTGCACACTCTGGGCCGGCACGTCGACAACCCGCGGAACATGACGTTGGGGCACGAGTTTGCTGGCGTTGTGGTGAGCCTCTGCTCGGAAAGCGGGTGGGAGCACAAGCCTTTCGCACGTGCGGCGTCTGTGATCTGTGCCAGTCGGGCCACGAGAACCTCTGCCGCAATACGTTGCACATCGGGCACGCCCAGGGATGGGGAACGCTCGACTTCTACCCGGGAGCCTATGCTGACTACTGCCTCGCGTGGGCGGATCTACTCCATCCGATGGCCGACCACGTGAGCTTTGAGGAAGAGGCGTTGCGCGACTTTCTGGGCGTAGCCGT
>JAKJAE010000321.1 GCA_022707665.1 Chloroflexota bacterium | reverse complement strand
AAGCCCAACACGGCATGCCACAACGCCAGGCGCCCTTCCTGAACCAACTCCGCGTAGGGCACCCCCGCGTGCTCCACCCGCCGTAGCACGCTGTGGATCACGCCGCTGTGTTCCCGGACCAGGGCATCCTGGCAAGCCCGACAGCCGCGCTGCGCGCATGCGAACTCCCCGCCGCCCACTCCGCCATTTTCGGCTATACTACACACACGACAACTCCTGTTGTGATTGTTGGGCTATACCCTTCACTTTACAGGAGGTGTCGTTTTTCGGGGTTGTCCGCGCCCTAGCGCTTGGGTTGGCTTTTACCCCTCTGACTTACTGCGGAATCCCGTGACGGGGGGACAACAGTCTTCAGTGGCTCTTTAACAGTCCAAATATGGTCGGTCAGTCCAGATGCCATCGCAGGCGAGCGCTGTTTCACTTGCGTTTGGGATCACCCACGATCTCAACGCGTAGCGTTTTGACCGGACGTGCCAAGTTGTAGGCCAGGTCTTCCCAAGCTGCAGCGGCGCGATACATGCCTACATCCTTGGAAAAGGCCAACGTCTTTCGTACCAAGCGACCGTTGAACAGGCGCATCGTGAGATGCGTTCGCTCGATATAAGACGTGCTTTGTCCAAGCAGGGCGAGTGTTTCGTTGGGATCACCGAACACCACATGCAGTTCGACGCCTACGACACGCCCGTTTTCACGTTGCTTGACTGTTTGTACGTACTGCCAGCTAGGCCGAGGTTGTTTGCGCGTCGGTGGCCGCCCGACTCCTTGGTATGCGGGCACTTGACCATATACCTCGAGCATCGCGTCGTCGATCCCTCCCCAGCCATCGGAGATCGTCGGGGGCGGTGCGTCTGGATGCCCCCGTCTCTTCAGGGTCTCGAATACTTGGCGCGACGCTTCCGTCTCGGTCTTGGCGATTCCTCGCGCGACGCGCAGTCGAGTATCCATGTCGAGCATGGTGGCACGCCAGAACTGCCCGCTTTCGTCGGTTTCAGGATAGTTTTTTCTCTCCCTTGTTGCCGACGTAAGCCCACAGACCGTCGATCTGCCCGCGCGTCAGTTGGTAATCGGCCAGGAGTGCTTCTTCGATGGCCTCGGCATGCTTGCCCGCTTCACGAATCCAGTCCATGATCGTGTCCTCTTTGTGCCCTTTGACGCGCTCCAGACTGCTAATGCGGTTCCCTTCGGCGATATGGGCTAGCGTATCAATGATCTCTTTTTTCGGTGTGCGGCGGCGATAGAAGAGCGTACCCGTGGTTTCCGTGAACGTCTTTCCACAGGTCTGGCACTTGTATCGTTGACGACCGGCTCTCGTTTTGCCGTACTTGCTGATATTGTGCTGTTGGTCACTCTGTCGCTTCCCGTAGTCTGGACAGGTCTCATTTGGACAAAAGTCACCCACTTGAGCAAACTTGGCCATCGTCCCCTCCTCGTTTGTCGAAAGCGC
This sequence comes from Chloroflexota bacterium, assembly GCA_022707665.1. Classification (GTDB taxonomy): domain Bacteria; phylum Chloroflexota; class Anaerolineae; order B4-G1; family SLSP01; genus PWVB01. The sequence goes on along the minus strand of JAKJAE010000321.1, from coordinate 2,440 downwards.
GTGACTTGATCATACACTATTCTTCACCAACGCTCAAGAGGGGGACTATCCAAAACGTAGTTTTCGTAAACTCAACCCAAGGGGGATCGGGCGGAGTGTTCGAGACCGGGGAGATGCACTTCGAGCGCCTTGACCATTCGCGGCGACAGCTTCCGTCAACGCAGCCGCAGAGAGGAGGCCCTCCCCACGTTTACGGGTGCGCCCCTTGTTCCCTGGCACACTCCCGTTCCCACAGTGTCACGACCATCTGGCCGTCGACGGTAAGCGCGCGATCGTCGCCGAGGAGCGCGATGGCAGGGAGGTCGTTCCCGCCTCCACCCAGCGATGAGCCTGCGCTGCCACCCCGTCCAGCGAGAATCCCATCAACGAAGATGCGGATCTCGACATAGGATCGGCCGGGTGAGTGTTTGTTCGCCGATAGCCGGTCGATGTGAACCCTGTGACCGTTGACTGTGAAGTCGGCATGGAGATGGCTCGGGGACTCTTCAGCATGATGGGCGCCCCGTGGGGCACGCAGGTACCGTGCATCATCGGACGCGATGCTCCAGCTCACCTCGATCTTTTCCAGCTTCATACCGCGTACAGCTGCTCGCGCTGCCTGGACTCGGGCAAAATCGCCCGGGTCGGAGGGGTGAACGCGTTCCGGCGTCGAGAGATCCCATTCCCTCCACGCGCTTCCCATGGGACAGGTGTTGGAGATGCCAATGTGTTCCTCGGTCATCATGTTTCTTGCTCAGGAGATGGTCCTGAATGCCTATGGCGTGCTTGTGGCTCGGGGTGACGACTTCATGATAGAGAGGCCCGGAGCACCGTCAAACTGCACCACGAGTTGCCGGGGCGGCTGCGCGAGCAGTGCGTGGCGGCGAACTCACGCTCCAGGAAGGCCAGCAGGTGCGCATTGAGGAACTCACTGCCGTTGTCGGGGTGCAGTTCGCGCACCGGGAAGGGCAGTTGGGCGAACAGATAGGCCAGCGCATCGGCCACCACGATGTAACTGCGTCCCAGGATCGCCCGGCGCGCGCCCCAGCCGGTGGCGACATCGATGAGCTGCAGCGTGTACACGTACTCACCCTGCGTGACGGGACCACTGGGATGCACCAGATCGAGCTCCAGATGCCCGGGTGCGGCGATGTCGCGGGGGATGCGATAGGCGGGGAGCGCTTGGCCCGTTCGCGGCGCCGCAGCTTCCGCTGCAACGTGCTGTGCAGCCGCCGGAGCACCGATTTGCGGTGCAGGCCGGTGTAGGCCACCCTCTGGTCCAACAGCGCCTGCCGCTGCCGGCGGTTGGCCTGCAGGTACTGCGTCTGCATCCAGCGTAGATACTGGTAACGTTCATCGATGCTCATACCGTCTCTGGCCATGGTTCTCCCCGGTAACACTATCACTTGGGTGAACCGTACCACGTCGGTAGCATTTTACGTGACCCAAAGCGTGATGTTGGCAAACCATGCCCGCACGTCTATAATCCGGGGATACATGAACCAGATGAGCGACGTGCCGCGTGAGACGCTCAAGCACATCCATGAGCAGTACGGCGACGATGTCTGTCGTGACGTTCGCCGGTGCGAGGGTTTGCTGCGCGATCTCTGTGGCGAGTACCGCCGTGAGATCTTCGTCCTGATCAGCGCGCTGGAGGAGGGGGTCGCCGATGACCTGCGCACGATGACGGCCAACCTGTCGCTTGGCGTCGTGATTCCGCGCCTGGCAGCGGAGCTCCACGAGACGACGGCGCTGTCGGAGGAGGCGGCCCGCTGGGCGGTGTCGGTCTGGGCAGAGGCGCTCGGTTTGACCTCCGGCACGACGGTACAGCTACCGGCGACCTCGCCCCCATCACTGGCGGATGCGGGCACGGGCGGTTACCGCGGCTACCGCTTGTCCCGACGTTGGACGGCACACGAGGGCGAGATCGGGGCGATTGCGTTTGGCCCTGACGGACGGCAGTTGGCCTCCGCGGGTTTTGACGCGACGGTGCGGCTCTGGCCTGTGGCGCAGATGGGCGGAGCGACACAGGCTCAGGAGCCGCTGGCGCTGCGGCAGCAGACCGGGATTCTCACGAGCGTCGCCTGGTCGCCCGATGGGCTGATGCTTGCGCTGGGCAGTGCCGACACCGGGATCTATCTCTGGCGCTGGACCGATGCCGGAGGGGACATCCCGCGGCTGCGCGGCCACGCCGGCGCTGTCACGGCGGATCGCGCCATCCATCTCTGGGATATCGAGGCGGCAAGTGTGCAGGCCTCGCTGCACGGGCATTCGGATGCCGTGCTGGGTATCGCTGTGAGTCGGGATGGCCATACGCTCGTGTCAGCCGGAGGCTGGGATCGCACCGCCCGCGTCTGGGATCTGGCGCAGGCCCACGAGATGTGGACGCTCTCCGGTCACACCGCCCGTGTCACGGGTGTGGCGCTTGGGCAGCGCGACAGGGTTCTGGCCTCCGCTTCCT
>JAKJAE010000320.1 GCA_022707665.1 Chloroflexota bacterium | reverse complement strand
GCAGCTTACCACCAGGCCGGTTGGCAGGTGGGTGATGCGGATGGCGGTCTCGTTCTTCTGGACGTTCTGGCCACCGGCGCCGCTGCTGCGGAAGGTGTCGATCTGCAGATCGGTGGGGTCGATGGTGATCTCCGCGTCAGCCTCGATGTCGGGCCACACCTCGACCAGGGAAAATGAGGTGTGCCGCCGGTGCGCTGAATCAAATGGAGATAGTCGCACCAGGCGATGGACGCCGCGCTCTGATCGAAGGTAGCCATAGGCGTAGGCTCCATTGATGCCCAACGTGACGCTCTTGATCCCGGCGCCTTCTCCTTCCATCAGGTCAAGGATCTCAGACTTGAAGCCGCGCCGCTCAACCCAGCGCAGGAACATACCCAGCTGTTCCTCAAGCCGTTCGGCCTCAGCAGCCAATTCCATCCCCAGTTCGTCCTCGTCCAATGCCTCAAGCTCTGCGGCGTCGTGGATCTCTTGCCGGAGCTTGGTCCAGTAGCTGACGTCTTCCTGCAACGTCGCCAATCGACGGAGGAGTTGGCGAGCGCCATCAGGGTTGTTCCACAGATTGGGGTCTCCGCTTTGCTCTTCTAGTGACGCAAGCTCCCGAACGCGTTCGGGCAAGTCAAAGACGCCTCCAGATAGCTTCAACGCGGGCCGACAGGTCCTCGAAGCGGTCTCTCAGTTCACTCATGGTCGTGGTTATCCTCTCTCGAAATGTCCTATGTGTCCGACCGGTCACCAAGTAGCCCATCGCAAAAGGCCTCCGGGTCGAACGGTGCAAGATCCTCGATATGTTCTCCCGTCCCGACAAAACGGACCGGTAGATGAAGCTGGTGGCCAATGGACAACACCATGCCACCTCGCGAGCTGCCGTCGAGTTTCGCCAGGATGATGCCAGTCACTTTGACGGCTGCGAAGAACTGCTGCGCCTGGATGAGGCCATTCTGGCCGGTCGCCGCATCGAGCACAAGAAAGGTCTCGTGGGGAGCCCAGGCGACTCGTCTGGAGATGACGCGCTGGACCTTCTCGAGCTCTGACATCAGGTTGTGCTGCGTATGCAACCTCCCGGCCGTATCGACGATGAGCACATCGGCACTGTGAGCCTGTGCGTGCTTCATCGCATCGAAGGCGACGGCGCTGGGGTCTCCGCCCTCGGGGCCCTTGATAACGGGCACGCCAACGCGGGTACCCCAAACCTCCAACTGGTCCATCGCCGCTGCCCTGAAGGTATCGGCTGCCGCAAGGACCACCTTCTTGCCCTGAGCCTTGTAGTGTGCAGCCAGCTTGCCGATACTGGTGGTCTTGCCCGATCCGTTGACCCCCACGATGAGGACGACAGCCAGAGGCCAATCGAGGTTGAGCGGACCAGGGTCCGGCATCAGCGATCGGATCTCCTCACGCAGGACACGATGAAGGTTCTGCGTTCGATAGATGCCCTCCGCCTCCACCCTGTGTCGCAATCGTTCCACAAGGGCAAGTGTTGTCTCTACGCCGACATCACCCTGGATCAGCAAGGACTCGATGTCTTCCCATGTCGAGTCGTCGATCTCGCCAGCGCCAAACAGGTTCACGATCTGGCCGAAGACGCTGTTGCGGGTCTTGCGAAGGCTCTCGAAAATGCTTTTCATACGGCAGGGTTCCTCTCAAGGTTGCGCTGCGAGGATGGTGTCGCTCGCTGCACCATGTGCGGGGATTATAGCGGTAGGGGTTGGCGCGTCAAGCGTTCCGACATTCGCTGCAGCGCGATCCGGACATTCCCGACGTACAGCAGGGCATGTAAGCATGGTGATCTGCCTCTAATCTGCAACGTTCTCGTTACGTCTTCTTTGTTGCAGCGTGTTGTCGCTATGCTACAATGTCTGTACTACCATTCTCTGACGTAGCGGTGCCATCTCGGGCGTCATGCGGACACGCGGACACATTGACAGTGGAAATTCGTTAAGATTAGGTTATAATGAAAGGCACCGAAACAATCGCTTCTGACTTGGGGCTGTATGGCCCATCGGTCGAGCTCAGCAACCGTACGCCGAAGCATCCTGGTCAATAGGAGGTCCTGATGCGCGGGAACAGAGGTTTGGTCATCTTTGCTTTGATTCTGGTAATCCTGGCTGCCTTTGCCGGCGCCGCCTATCTGTACCTCCAGCGTTCGGGGAACACACCGAGCGAGGAGGTGGAGATCACTCCCGAGACCGCCCCAGTGGAGACCGTGGACATCGTAGTGGCGATCCAGAATGTCGCGCGCGGTATGCAGATCAGTGTTGAGGACAACGCGATCGCGCTGCAGGCGTGGCCAACCGAGAACCTTCCCTATGAGTACTTTACCTCGCTCGAGGAAGTCGATGGGAAATTCGCGCGCATGGAGATCCCACGCGGGATGCCGGTCTTGCCGGACATGGTGGGGCGACCTGGGGGAATGCTCTCCGTCTCAGGCTCTGCCGCTGCTCTGTTCGAGCCTGATGACCGGGTAGCCTACGCCATTCCTATTGACGTGCAGGGTGCCATTGGCTGGGCTATTGAACCTGGTGACCGCGTCGATGTCCTGGCTGCACTCAATATGGTCCCGGTGTACACCGAGTTCCTCGATGATGGTGTCAAGCAGTTCACGTATCTGCAGTCCACCGGTGAGGAAGCCGTTGCCCAGACCAGTCCATTTGGTCGGTTCGAGCTCTTGCCCAATGGACAGTGGGCGGCGATTCATCCCTTGGAGACCGAAGTCGCCGTTGACCCGGCACTGCTGGTGCAGATGACGGTGCAGGATGCCGTGGTCTGGCACGTGGGGACCTGGGAGGAAGACACTGGTGCGACCGATGTCGCAGCCGAGATGGCACCCGCGGCAGAAGGTGAAGGGGGAGTCCTGGGCGGGATCGGTGCGGCCCAGGCGGCTGCTCCTACACCGGTTCCTGTTGAAGAGGAGCGCACGGTCGAACTGGTGACCCTGCTTGTGACTCGTGAAGATGCTCTCGTTCTGAAGTACCTGTATGAAATGGGTGCTGACCTGGACCTTGCCTTGCGTCCTGCAGGGGTGACCGGCACTGTTTTGCAGACCCAACCGATCTGGTTCAGGTACATTCTCGATCGGTACCAACTGCCTGGCGAGATGCCCGACGATCCGGTTGGCCCCGCACCACTCCATCCGCCACTGGAGGTCCTGCCCGAGCCGACACCCATTCCTGAGGAATAGGATCAGAGACGGCGATGGCTGACCGAATCCGGGTAATGATCGTCGACGACATCGTGGAGACACGAGAGCAGCTTCGCAAACTGCTCTCGTTTGACCCTGATGTCGAGGTGGTGGCGATGGTCGCGACGGGCGAGGCTGCGGTCTCAGAGGTGACCCGCGCCATGCCTGACGTCATCCTCATGGACATCAACCTGCCGGGTATGGACGGCATCGCCGCGACGTCGAAGGTCATTGAGATCATCCCCAATGTGCAGGTGATCATGTTGTCGGTTCAGGGTGAGACCGACTACCTGCGGCGGGCGATGATGGCCGGGGCGCGCGACTTTACCTGACCAAGCCGCCGGGGGCCGATGAGTTGATGGACGCGATCCATCGGGCCTACAAACTGAAGCAGAAGATGGGTACGGGCCCTCTACCTGCTAGCGCCATAGCGGCATCCGGCGCATCCGGTTCTCAGTCGGCGCATGCTACCGAGGCCAAGCTCGTGACTGTTTACAGTCCCAAGGGGGGCACCGGCTGCACGACGGTTGCGGTGAACTTGGCTATGGCCCTGCAGAACCTGCTGGGACCTGAGGCTCGAATTTGCCTGATCGACGCGAACCTTCAGTTCGGCGATGTGTCGATCTTCATGAAGCTGCAGCCTTCGCGTACGCTTGCTGACCTTGCCCCCCATGCAGCCGATCTCGACCCCAATCTTCTCAACTCCATTGTGGTCACCCATGCGTCGGGGGT
>JAKJAE010000031.1:10977-14522 GCA_022707665.1 Chloroflexota bacterium | reverse complement strand
ATGTCATCCAGTTCCACGGGGGAATGTATACGCTCGCAGAGGTCCGGCACATTCTGGAAGAAGGCCTTTTGGATGAGCTCGTGGCTATGCGAGAGGAGGGCAAGGTCCGATTCCTGGGATTCACGGTCGAGGAGCCCTGGACCGCGCAACCCTTGATAGCCTCTGGGGCTTTCGATGTGATGCAGGTGCGCTACAACATCATTTATCAGGCAGCCGCACTGCACGCGCTGCCCCAAGCCAGGGCCGCTGATCTTGGTGTTTCCGTGATGCGGCCAATGACGTCTGGCATCTTCCAACGCTTGGCGAGCTACCTGGCTCCGGAGTGGCAACAAGCCCACGATCTCTATGCCGCTTGCCTCAGCTTTGTGCTCTCCGACAGCCGGGTCCACGTGGCGAATGTGGGGATGCGTTGGCCCGATGAGGTGGCAAAGAACGTAACACTGGCTTCCGAGCTGTTGCCCACGTTCGACGTGGCCGACTTGCCAAGAATGACGGCCCACATCTATCGGACCGATGATGAAAGAGCGGGAATGTAGGGCCAGGGCGGACGTTGATTTTGCTGCCGTTTCCTGGGGCATCAGAACGACCGGAGTCGCACCTAAGAACCCAGACGTCATCATACCTAAGCGTCAATCTGTCGCGCGATCTTATCGTAGTCCGGGCGTGGTCTGAGACCGCCCCACCTAAGGAGTTGGAGTCTATGAAAACCGTTGGGATTGTCGCGCTGCGAGTCTTGCGTTTTCTCGGGGTTTCGCTTCTCATTGCGCTGGGTCTCTTTGTCCTGGTCAGCCTGTCGTGCCTCGTGTGGGGGCCGTGCACGAACACGGCCTACAGCGAGCGGATGTTCTGGGTGGGGCTGGCGGCGTTGCTGACCGGGGCGCCGGGCGTCGTTGCGTTCCTCAGCACCAACCAGGGCTACTACAGCAGCCCGTTCACAGCGGGTCAGGATGCCAAGGTCGCGCACACCATCATCGCGGATGGCCGCAAGTCGATGGACCGGCGTACGGCCTACATCTGGCGGGCGCTCACCGTGGGGGCGTTCGGCATCGCTCTGTCGGCGCTGATCGACATTCTGGGGTAGGGCTGCCCCCAACCAGCCATAGGAGCCATCCCTTGACCGACTCATGGCCCGTGATCGAGTCTGACATTGCCGTGCTGCGTGAGCTCTTCTCGCGGAAGCGCGCGATGGCGCAAGATCCTGTGATGGCGGAGCGCCGCCGACTCTGGCTCCGCCATGCGGCGCTGGAGGGTGCGCGTCCGATGATCCTGGCGGAGACGTGTGGTGTGCTCGATGAGCTCGTGCCCCTTTCGACGCTGCGTTGCCAGGCGCCGTGGGCCCGCGAGATGGAGCGTAGCCTGCGCGAGCTCCTTTTTCGCTATGAGCACGTCCGCGATGACTACGTGGTTGAGCCGTGGATTCAGTATGGGTGGGCTGTATCCATTGGTGAGTTCGGCGTGGCGCCGGAGCTCGTGCGCGGAGCGAACGAGGGCAGGCTCGGCAGCTACACCTGGGACCCGCCGATCAAGGACCTGGACGCGGATTTCGGGAAGCTGGCCTTTCGAGAGCTCACGGTCGACCGTGAGAGAACTGCCGCGTGGGGCGCGTTTCTGGAGACGTACTTCGGCGATATCCTGCCTGTGCGGCTGCGGTCTGGTTATTGGTGGACCACGGGCCTGACCTGGTCGGCGATCAACCTTATTGGTCTTGAAGGGTTGATGATGGCGATGTATGATAATCCCCGAGGGCTCCATCGTCTGATGGCGTTTCTGCGCGATGACTTTCTGCGGTTGCTGGATTGGTTCGAGAGCGAGGGATTACTGTCGCTCAATAACGAGAATGACTATGTGGGTTCGGGGAGCCAGGGATGGACGGAGGCGCTGCCGCAGGCCCGGCACCGGGGGGATGGTGCAGTACGTGTGGAGGATCTGTGGGGGCTTTCGGAGTCACAGGAGACGGTCGGCGTCTCACCCCGGATGTTCGAGACGTTCATCTTCCCCTATCAGCTCCCGGTCATCAGCCGTTTTGGTCTGAGTTACTACGGTTGCTGTGAGCCAGTGCACAATCGCTGGCACGTCATCGAGCGCATTCCGAACCTGCGTCGGGTCTCGATCTCGCCCTGGTGCGATGAAGCCTTCATGGCGAAGGCGCTGGGACGCGACATCATCTACTGTCGCAAGCCGAATCCGGCGATGATCAGCACGGGGCACTTCGATGAGGGCGCGATTCGTGAGGACATTCGCACGACGCTCCGGATAGCGGCTGAGTGCAATGTGGAGTTTGCGATGAAGGACGTGCACACGCTGCACGACGAGCCGATGCGACTGGGGCGGTGGGTCGATCTGGCACGTGAGACGATGGCAGAGTTCGGGTATGTGTAACGCGCCGCCTTGCGCCCTGGCGTGAGACGATGCGCTCATCTGTGAAAGGGGGATGGATCGATGGATAGGCGAAGTCTGGGAAAGACCGGCGAGGTATTGAGCATCGTTGGCTTTGGTGGCATCCTGGTGATGAACGAGTCTGCGGAGAACTCGGCAGCGTTTGTAGCCGAGGCGGTGAACCAATGGGGCATCAACTACTTCGACGTGGCCCCTTCCTACGGTAATGCGGAGGAGATGCTTGGGCCGGCGCTTGAGCCGTACCGCAAGGACGTTTTCCTGGCGTGCAAGACCGGAAAACGTGATGCTGCCGGCGCCGAGGAGGAACTGCATGCCTCGCTCAAGCGCATGCGCACGGACCACTTCGACGTCTACCAACTCCACGCCGTCACGACTCTGGCGGAGGTCGACCAGATCTTCGGCACTGGTGGCGCGATGGAGACCTTCCTCAAGGCACGTGAACAGGGCAAGGTGCGCTTCCTTGGTTTCTCAGCGCACTCCGAGGAGGCAGCTCTCGCGTTGATGGATCGTTTCGACTTCGACACGATTCTCTTCCCCTTCAACTGGTCGTCGTGGCTGAAGGAGGGCTTCGGTCCTGCAGTGATGGCCCGCGCCGTTGAAAAGGAGATGGGCATCTTCGCACTGAAGACGATGGCCAAGCGCGCCTGGGCCGAGGGCGAGGAGCGCGATTGGAGCAAGACCTGGTACAAACCCGTGGAGACCTACGAAGAGGCACGGCTGGCTGCGCGGTTCACGCTCTCACAGCCCGTGACCGCCGGCGTGAGTCCGGGGCACATCGAGCTCTTCCGCTGGCTGTGCCAGGCCGCTGAGGAGTTCCGGCCAATCACCGATGCGGAGTTGGCGACATTGCGTATGTGGGCGGCGGATCTCAAGACGATCTTCCCGCAGAGGTAGTGAGTAGAGGCAGGGCGCCGGACGTTGTATTGGGTAGGACTGGGCCCCCTCCTTCATCCGAGGAGGGGATTTCAGTTCTGGACGTCCTATGGGCAAAGGGGCTGATCTATGCACGTTACGGGATCGGGATAGTGATCTGGAAAGCCTCCCCGTGATATCATCAGGTGAGGGGCGCGTGAACGTTTGATACACTCAGGCTCGTGCAGTTATGCCGAACCTGTGGAGGGTACGATGACCGTGACCATGGCTCACAT
>JAKJAE010000031.1:6353-10967 GCA_022707665.1 Chloroflexota bacterium | reverse complement strand
TCCACTCGGGGAATGCCTCATGGCGTCGCTCGCTTGCGCTGACCCTCACCGCACTCGCCATACTGACGATCGGCATTCTGGTGGGGCTTGTGGTCGGGAACCGGGTGTTGACAATGCAGCTTGCAATCTATGGCGAGGCAGCCATAGAAGCACCATCGATGACGCTCAACCTGATGAATGATTTCCTGGACCAGCCCCTTGTCATTGCCATTTCGGCGGCGCTCCTGCTCACAGTCCTGGCTCTGGGAAGTTGGCTGCTTGCCGGTGTGTGACATGCTGCTCTGCGGATCGGCGTCATCTCGGTCCTGATCATCCTGGTCGTTGCGGGCGCCTGGTGGTTTGGCCTCGGTCGCCGCACCCCGGAATCGGCACTGCCTCCACTGACGCCGACCCCGATCACCGACCCAACCTAAGCCACGCCGGGGTACAGATTTCCCCGCCGGGCACGACTTCTCGGGCGGCCTGCCTGGGCTTCAGCGAGGTCAGCGCTGTGGCGACTCCAGTTGCGTCATCCCCGCGCCGGTCCATAATCAGCTCCGGGGAGTGCCTGCACGGGCCGTCTCCCCAATCCTGCCGATATTGCATGGGAGCCTATGAACGAACTAACCGGCATTGAGCGCATGACGCGCATCCTGGCCCGCGAGCCCGTGGACCGCATCGGGCTGTATGAGCACTTCTGGGGCGACACGCACAAGGTGTGGACCGAAGAAGGGCACATTCGCCCCAATGAGAACCTCGCTGGCCATTTTGGCTTCGATATGCAGGAGTGTTGGCCCTTCAACGTCACAGCGAATCTGGACTTCGTTCCCGAGGTGCTGGACGAGACGGAGGAGACGATCCTGACTCGCGACGGCAATGGTGCTGTGCTGCGACGGCACAAACTTCACGATGCCACGCCTGAGCACATCGACTTCTTAGTGAAGAGCCGGGAGCCGTGGGAGACGCAGATCAAACCGCTGATCAAGCCTGAGCGCCGGCGGATCAATTTCGAGGCCTATCGTGAGGCCAAACGCGATGCTTGCGAGGCCGGGCGTTTCTTCGTCTGGTCGGGCGTTAACGTGTTCGAGATCATGAAGGATGTCGCCGGCCACGAGCACATGCTGGCAGGGATGGCGCTCGATCCTGACTGGGTATTGGACATGGCGATGACCTATGCCCAGCTCACGGTCGATCTTCAGGAGATCCTCTTCGCCGAGGAGGGCTGGCCTGACGGGATCTGGTACTACGAGGATATGGGGTTCAAGCAGCACCCCTTTATGTCGCCGCGCATGTACCGCCAGATCCTCCAGCCTGCCCACGCGCTGACGGTGGGCTTCGCCAAGGCGCACAAGCTTCCGGTCATCATGCACTCCTGTGGGTATGTCGAGCCCCTACTGCCGGGCATGATCGAGGCGGGCATCGATTGCCTCCAGGTCATCGAGGTCAAGGCCGGGATGGACCTGCTCAAGCTCTACCGCGACTTCGGCGACCGGATTTCGTTCATGGGCGGCATCGACGTGCGGGTGCTCTACACCAACGACCGTGCGCGCATCGATGCCGAGTTGGAGGCCAAAATCCCAGTGGTCATGCAGAACAATGGCTACGTCCTGCACAGCGACCACTCGATCCCCAACACCGTGACCTACGACACCTTCCGATACTTTGTGGATAGAGGGTTGGCGCTAGGAACGTATTGACACCACCCAATCCTATGATAAGGTGGGGCTGTTCCTGTCGACAGAGATGAGGTCGTTACGCCGAATGAGCTGGCTGTGACGTGGGTGTGCAGCCGGGTGCGCACGGCAGGGTGCGCGGCAGCGGGGGACCCAGAGGTACCCGGGGGCGAATCGGTTAAGCTGTGTTTCTGATCACGGCTGTGGTCGGAGTCACAGTTGCGTCGTAGGGCCAGCTTCTTCGGCCCGAGCCCGTCAGCTAACCTCGCAGGCGTCGAAGAAGGACACCTTGTGTGCCAGGGTGTCCTTTTTGTGTTGGGCCGGAGCCGAACGACGGGTGGGTGCCAAGGATGCGTGAACGGTTGAAGAGGTCACTGGCGGGGCTATCCCGCTATGGGGCGGGCGTGCGGTACAGGCTGCAGGGGATCACCCCGGCCAGCGTGTTCCGCGGCCTGCGCTTCGTCGAACGGTTGCGCGGGCAGACCGAACACAATATCTGGTACCTGTACGTCGAAATCCTCTGGGCGGGCATCCTCACGGCAGTCGCCTCGTTCAATGCCACGTATGCGTTGCGCCTTGGCGCATCGAATACGATGATCGGTTGGCTGTCGTCGATCCCCGCGCTGCTGGCGATCGTGATGCTGATCCCCTCAGCGCGGTTTCTGGAGACCAAGTCCGACCGCGGGCCCTACGTGCGCGGCAGTCTGGGCATCTCCCGTTTGATTTACCTCGGGCTGGTGCTGGCGCCGTGGATCGCGCGTGACCGCGCGGCCGAATTGGTCATTGCTCTGTTGCTCCTGGGAGCCATTCCGAGCAACTTCTTCAGTGCTGGATGGGGCCCTATGTTCGTGGATGTGGTCCCGATGCGCGACCGCGCCGTCGTGATGTCCACGCGAAGTGTGATCCACGGGTTGACGGTGGCGGTCTGCACGTTTGCCTTTGGTAAGTGGCTCGACCTGGCCGGGACTCCCTCCTCGGCGTCTGCACTCTCCTGGGTCACATTCCCCATCAACTACCAGGTGATCTACCTGATCGGGGTCATCGCAGGAATGGTGAGTCTCTACTACGTCGCCCGCATCCGGATTCCAGAGACGCCGGTCGTGGCACGCAAGGAGCCCGGCAAGAAGGCACGTGTCACGCTGCGGGAGACCTTCGCAGGTATGCGGGGCATGGCCCGCGAGAACCAGGCCTTCTTCCGGATCATGGTCGACACTTTCGTGTTCAACTTCGGAGCCTGGCTGGTCGGACCGCTGTACATCATCTTCTTTGTGAAGCAGCTGGGGGCGTCCGACGGGTGGGTCGGTTTGAACACGACGCTGTCGCAGGTCGGGCTCATCGTGGGTTACCTCTTCTGGCGCCGCGTGACCGACCGCAGGGGGTTTCGCTGGACACTGCTGGCGGCTGTTCTCCCTGCAGCCACCTACGCCTTCATGGTGGCGTTGGTGCCCAACCTGACGCTGATCCTCATCTTCGGGATCATCATCAGCTTCATCAACGCTGGCGTTGACCTGAGCCATGGAAACATGTTCTACCAGGTCTGTCCCGTCGACCGGCGCGCCTCGTACATGGCGCTGTATGGAACTGTCGCGAACGTCGGCGCTTTTGCGGCCCCGATGATCGGTGTGGCGTTGGCCGCCGTCATCGATATCCGTTGGGTTCTGGTGATTGGCGGCGTGATTCGACTCTTCGGCGCGACGATGTTCCACTGGTACAAGATTCCAGCAGTAGAGGGTGAAGGAAGCTAGATGCGGATAGTGCCATCGACTGCTGCGGACGCCTGGGCTGGCTTTCGCTATCGCGTGCTGGAGGTGCCCTGGGCGCGATCCCTGAAAGCCAGGTTGGTGCACAGTATGCGTCCTCTAGCCCAGAGGAGCGAGCTCGATCGCAACATCCATTACCTGTACGTTGAAGTCTTCTGGGCCGCGATCTTCAGCGCCGTCTTTGCATTCAACGCTACGTATGTTTTGCGCGCGGGTGCAACCAACCAAATGGTGGGATGGCTCTCGTCGTTGCCCTCGTTGTTTGCCATCTTCTTGATGGTTCCAGCTGCCCGGATCATGGAGTCCAGCAACAAGTCGCGGTTGTGGATGCTGTTGGGACTCGGCCTGGGGCGATTCGGCTTTCTCTGGGCGGCATTCATCCCGTGGATCTTCCCGAACCGCACGGCCCAGGTTCTGGTCTACCTGTTCATCCTCAGGACCATTCCAATCACGATCTTCAACACAGCGTTCAGCCCGATGTTGGCGGACGTGATTCCCGAGCGCGACCGGGCGCGTGTGTTTGCCAACCGGAGCATCATCTCGAGTGGCGTCATGGCGCTGGCCACGTTTGCAGCGGGCCTCTGGCTCGACGCGGGTGCAAAGTGGCCCTGGGCTGCGTTTCCCTTCAACTACCAGCTCCTCTATATTGTCGGCGGCGTTGCCGCACTCACGAGCGCCTATTTCGTCTCGAAAGTCAGGCCACCGGCAGGCGCACTGGGGGCACGGGTGAGCGCTGAGGAGAAGGAGAGCAAGCGGGGCAGTACACGTGCAGCACGCCAACCCTGGACGATCGCGAGGGTGCGTGAGGTCGTTGGGATGATGGCGTCGGAGCGCCAGGATTTCGTGCGGATCACGGTCAACACGCTCGTCTTCAACCTCGGCGCGTGGCTCGTGATGCCCCTGTATACTATCCTGTTCGTCAAGCAGCTGGATGCGACCGATAGCTGGATCGGCCTGAACTCGACGCTGGCGAATCTGGGTGTAATCGTGGGGTATGCGTTGTGGCGCCCGTGGATCCATCGCCTCGGTGACAACAAAGCGCTGCGGCTCTCCGTTCCGTTAGCCGCGAGTTACGCTTTTCTGGTTGCCCTGTTTCCGAATCTGACGCTCATCCTGATCTGGGGCGTGCTGATCAACCTGATCAATCCCGGCGTGAACCTGGCGCACACCAACGTCTTCTACCGGGTATGCCCGCAGGAGCG
>JAKJAE010000031.1:293-6343 GCA_022707665.1 Chloroflexota bacterium | reverse complement strand
GGGCCAGTTACATGGCCATCTACAACTCCGTGATGAACGTCGGCGCCTTTGTCTGCCCGATGCTCGGGGTGGCGCTTGCGGAAGCGATCGACATACGGTGGGTGTTGGTCATTGGGGGCGTTGTGCGCCTCATTGGCGCGATGCTGTTCTGGGTCTGGCGGCTGGAAGAACGTAGGGAGCGGCAAACGGTCAGCTCGCCGCTCTAGCATAAGGAGACACACTGTGATCAAATCGAAGGACTATGCTGTTCGTGCCGTTCATTGTGACCATCGTGCAACCGACGATGAGGTCTACGAGGCGCTGGTGTACGCCACCGCACCACTGACCCGGGCCTGGGACAAGCTGGTGGGGGCCAAGCGGATCGCGATCAAGTTCAACCAGGACTGGCCGATCGACACGGTGGTGATGTACGCCGGGCAACGCCAGCAACTCGTGAGCGACAGTGTGGCCCGCGCGACGCTGCGGTTGTTGCGTGAGGAGACCCGTGCTGACCTCGTCTGCGTCGATGCCAGTTACCACGTGATGTACGATGTCAGGCCATCGGTCGAGCAGACGACGACGTTGGCACACGTGCTGGAGGAATTCGACGTCCCGCTTGTCGACGGTACGCAGCCCCCGTACAGGGTTGTGGAAGTGCCGGGGGGCGGGCGGATGTTCGAGCGCTACACGATGATGGAGGCGCTGATTGACGCCGACGCCGTGGTCTCGGTGGCCAAGATGAAGAACCATGCCTATATGGGCACTACCGCGTGTCTCAAGAACCTTTTCGGGCTGATGCCGGGCGTCCCCCACGGACGTCCTCGTCACTACTATCATCACCTCGTCCGGATGCCCTATATGTTGGCAGATATTGGCCGGATCATCGACCCTGCGCTCAACATTGTGGATGCTCTGATTGGCCAGGCCGGCCAGGAGTGGGGGGATGGTGTGGGCGCTGCGCGTGTCGTCGACGGCCTGGTGGCGGGCGATCAGGTCGTTGCTACCGACGCCTGCGTGGCGCACCTGATGGGGCACGATCCAACGGCCGACTGGGGCACCGAGCCCTTCAACCGCGACCGCAACGCATTGAAGGTTGCGGCTGAGGGTGGGTTTGGCACCGTGGATCTGGCCGAGATCGATTATGCTTCGGAGCTCGCACCGCAGCCGGTGGGAACGTTCTATGCTAGCCAGCCGGATTCCAGAGAGACCGTCGTCACCTGGCGACGGACGATGGCGGAGCAGGGGCTCTACTATCGCGACAACTGGCAGTCACTGTTGGACTACGCCGGCGAGTACATCCTGCTTCAGGATGGTGAAGTGCGCTGGCATGCAGCCGATGGCATTATGCGGGAGAGCCGGCGGACGTTGGCCGGCAAGAATCGGAACCACGCGATGTTCTTCAAGTACGTCGATCCCGAGGAGACTGAGGGGGAGCACTTCGAGGTCTACGAGGCGGCGTTAAGGGACACGCAGTTTGCTGATCACGTTTAGCGATGGTACCAAGCTCATTCACCCGGAGGCAACCTGTGACTTCGACCAAGGATTACACCGTTCGCGCTGTACATTGCGATTACCTCGCAGAGGATGAAGCCGTCTACGAGGCATTGAAGCGGGCCACGGACCCGCTGGACCGGTCCTGGGCGCGGTTGAGTGGCGCCAAGAAGATCATGATCAAGTTCAACCAGGATTATGATCCGGAGCGCTCGCCGAAGTTCGAGGGGGAGCGTCAGCAACTGGTCAGCGACCGTGTTGCACGGGCGGTTCTGCGGTTGTTGCGCGAACGCACGAACGCCGAGCTGGTCTGCGCTGACACGACCGTGTTCAAGCGCGACCTGGAGGATGGCTACCGTTTCTCCACGCAGCTCTCACCCGTGCTGCAGGAGTTCGACGTTCCTTACATCAACGTTGACGGCGGGCCCCAGGCGGTCTACCAGGTGCCGGGTGGCGGACAGATGTTCCGGCAGTACATTCTGTCGCAGCGTGTGCTGGAAGCCGACGCGTTGGTGGATGTCCAGAAGATGAAGAACCACGCGTTCATGGGCATCACGTTGACGCTCAAGAATCTCTTCGGGCTGATGACCCAACCGCCTGCAGGCAAGCCCCGCCACTACTTCCACCACCTCGTGCGTATGCCCTACATGCTTGCGGACCTGGGGCAGCTCTTCGACCCGGCTCTGAACGTCATCGACGGGTTGGTAGGTCAGGCGGGGATGGAGTGGGGCCGCGGAGATGGGTTGGCGCGTGTGGCCAATACGCTGGTGGCGGGTGACCATCCCGTTGCGACCGATGCTGTTGGTGCCCACCTTATGGGCCACGACCCAATGTCTGACTGGCTTGCGGAGCCGTTCCACCGCGACCGGAACCCGCTCGTCGTGGCAGCCGAGGGTG
Organism: Chloroflexota bacterium; assembly: GCA_022707665.1. GTDB lineage: Bacteria > Chloroflexota > Anaerolineae > B4-G1 > SLSP01 > PWVB01. Next base: position 3,976 of record JAKJAE010000031.1, on the reverse strand, counting down.
GGTATGGCACCGTCGACCTTGACGCCATCGACTACACGTCAGAGGTCGATCCCCAACCTGAGGGGACGTTCTTCGCCGTGATGACCGACTCGCTGGAGACCGTGATCAGTTGGCGGCGCACGATGTGCGAACAGGCGCTGTACTACCGTGACCACATGGCCGAGTTCACGAGCAAGTACGCGGGCGAGTTCATCTTGCTGCAGGATAACGAGGTCCGGTGGCACGACACGGATGGGCACATCCGGGTCAGCCGGCGCGAACTGGCAGGCAACAACCCCGACCATGCGATGTTTTTCAAATACGTCGATCCGGAAGAGGCCGAGGGCGAGAAGTACGTGGTCTATGAGTCGGCCCTTGCTCACCTGCGGACGCTCGACAAGATCTGCAAGATTGAACGTCCGCCCGTGCACGAGGTGGACTGGCAGCAAATGCGCGGATGGGCATAGTTCAGCCGCGCTTGCAGCAGAAAGGAGGCGCTGGATGACGCAGAAGCCATGGCGTGGTAGCTTCGCCATTCCGATGACGCCGTTCGATGAGAACGATGCCATCGACGTGGACGTCCTGGCTGCGGAGATCGAGTTCTGCATCGAGTGCGGCGTCGGCGGCATTGCCGCCCCGCTTATGGTCAGCGAGTTCCAGAACCTCTCAGAGGAGGAGCGTAAGCTGATGGTGCGGGTAGCCGTCGAGGTTGCCGGTGGGCGAGTCCCTGTGATCGCCAACGTGGCAGGGGTCAACACCCCGTTGGCCGTGGCGTATGCGACGTATGCCCAGAAGCTGGGTGTCGATGGCGTCATCGCGATGCCCCCGTACATCTATAAGCCCGACTTTCCCTCGATCAAGGCGTACTACCAGGCGATCTCCGACGCGGTGGACGTGCCGGTGTGGATCCAGAACGCGAGCGTCGCGCCGCTATCACCCGATCAGTTGGTCACGCTCTGCGAAGAGATTGAGCACGTGAGTTGGGTGAAGGAAGAGGTGCCCCCGAGCCACAAGAACATCACGGCGTTGCTCTCAAAGGGTAGCTCTGCGGTGAAAGGGGTGATGGGCGGGGGTGGCGGCCGGCCGGTGTTCGCCGAGCACGCGCGAGGCGCCGCTGGGAACGTCCACGCATGTCAGTTTTGCGACCTCGTCCAGCGCGTCTGGGAGCTTCTCGATGCCGGCGACACGGCGGCTGCGGCCGATCTCTTCGACGTGCTGTTGCCGTCGCTGATGTTGGAGGAGATGATGGGCATGGCCTACGCCAAGGAGATCATGATCCGGCGCGGGGTGTTCAGCAATCACCGCGTGCGTGGAAGCGCCCGGCCTCTGGATGACTACGACATGCGCGAGATCGACCGGACGTGGGAGCGCATCGAGCCGCATCTGATCTGGCATCGTCACTAAGCGCCGATTGGTGCTATGTCACGTCCCCCTGGCGAGTCCCGGATCCAACGGATCCAGGATCCGCCAGGGCGGACTCGAGCAAGCGATCCCAGTGTACTGGGAGAAAGGGAGCGAGATGAGCAAGGGAAGCGGGCCACTGCGGGACACGGTCGAGAACGCGATCAGCACATTCTCCAGCCCGTCCGAGTTGCGGATTACCGACCTGAGGACAGCGACTGTCTGCTCGAACTACGACTATCCGATCATCCGCATCGATACCAACCAGGGTGTCTACGGCATTGGCGAGGTGCGCGATGCCGGGCACCGCGAGAACGCCCTGCAGTTCAAGAGCATGCTGATCGGGAAGAACCCCTGCAACATCGACATGATCTTTCACACGATCAAGTCGTTTGGCAACTTTGGCCGTGAGGGCGGGGGTGTCTCGGGAATCGAGATCGCGCTGATGGACCTGATCGGCAAGGTCTACGGCATTCCCTGTTACCAACTCCTGGGAGGCAAGTACCGGGATAAGATCCGCATCTACGCCGATACTCCCGAGCCCGATGAGCCCACGCCGGAGGCGTATGCGGAGCGCGTGTTGAGCCGCAAGCAGATGGGTCTCACCTTCATCAAGTTCGACGCTCGCCTGCAGGCGCTCCACGACGTGCCGGGCGCGATGGTGGGCACGCCAACCAAGTACGAATACCCCATCGACGCGCGCAGCCGCGCGGCCGGCACCGGCCCGGTGGTCAAGATCACGGAGAAGGGCTTTGAGAAGTTGGCCGAGATCGTGGCCCTGGTGCGCGAGACTGCCGGCTGGGACGTCTCGCTGTGTATCGATCACTATGGGCACGGATACCTCACCGTCAAAGAGGTGATCAAGCTGGCCCATTGCCTTGAGCCCTATGGCCTAGCATGGATGGAGGATCCTATGCCGTCGCTGGACATGATGGGCCATAAGCGTGTGACCGATGCGGTGAACGTGCCGATCGCAGGCGGGGAGGACCTCTATCTCCTGGACCAGTTCCGTCCCTTCATCGAGAACCGGGCCGTGGACATCATACATCCCGATCTGCTGACCGCGGGCGGGATGGGCGAGACCAAACGAATCGCTGACTACGCCGAGCGCTATGGCATCCCGACCGCACTGCACTTTGCCGGTTCCCCGATCGCGTTCATGGCCAACCTTCACACGGCAGCGGCCCTGCCGAGCTTCGTTGCGCTCGAACACCACGGCCTGGACCTGCCGTTCTGGAATGATTTGGTGACCGGGATGGAGCAACCCTATCTGGTTGACGGGTATGTGACTGTGCCCGACAAGCCCGGGTTGGGTGTCGACCTGAACCTCGAAGGGATCAGGGCCAACCTCCGGCCACCGAGCGGCCTGTTCGAGCCCACCGACGAGTGGAACACACCGAAACTCGGATTCTGGCAGCCTGACCGGCGGTGGGATAAGTAGCGGCAGAAGACTGGAAGAGAAGAAAGAAGAAAGAGGAGAGAAGCGGGTAGCACGCGGGATCACTCTGCGGTGGGTAAGCCGTTTCTCTAGCGCCCTGTCGCTTCAGACACCTAAGTATGGAGAGTGCACATGGCAATGACACTGACGATTCTCGGCACTGCTGCGGCGGAGGCCGTTCCTGATCCGTTCTGCAGCTGCCGGGTATGCGAGGTGGCACGGCGTAAGGGCGGACCCCACATCCGCGCACGCGCGACGGCCCTGGTCAACGACGATCTGCTGATCGATCTGGGACCTGATCTCCTGACCTCGGCGAATGCTGCCCGCAAGTATCTGGGCAACCTGAAGGGGTTGTTGGTTACCCACCAGCATTCCGACCACTGGCTGCCCCAGAACCTATACTGGCGCAAGCCCGGATTTACCCCGACGGAGATGGTACCGTTGACCGTCTACGGCCCGGCAGATGCCCTTTCGGATCTGAGCCCGGACCTGGCCGACTCGGCTCATTTCACCTGGCAGGTTGTGACCGCTGGCGACCGCTGGACGGTGGGCGACTACACGATCACGGCGATCCCCGCGACGCACGGTGGTGGCTATTTGGAGCCCCTGCTCTACGTTATCGAGCGCGAGGGGCGCAAACTCTTCTACTCGACCGACACCGCACCCTACCGTGAGCCAGCCTGGGATCTGTTGCGGGGTTTGGGGCCAATGGACCTGATCGTGCTGGATGCCACGGCGGGAAAGCTCTCCGGCGGCGATGGTCACCACGGAATGGAGCAGTTCCTGGCAACACGCGCCCGTATGATCGAGGAAGGGGTCCTGCGCCCTGGGCTCACGAAGATGGTGGCCCATCACTTCTCTCACA
>JAKJAE010000031.1:0-283 GCA_022707665.1 Chloroflexota bacterium | reverse complement strand
GGTATAGGGCCATCGGGATACGGAACTGAGCCAGGGAGGCGGATGTTGGGTTCTGCCCCCTGGACCGGTCCAGGGACCCCGTGCAGCGATGACAACGTATCATCCACAGACTGATCTGGTGCTAACACGCAACCAGGCCGAAGAGCTGCTCTCGGGCTGGTTGGGGACGCATGTTCGCTGCACCGGGATCGACCGAATGGTGGGGGGGATGATCAACACCGTGTTGCGGTTGCAGTTTGACCACGAGCCGCACTCGGCGGTGATCAAGCTCAACGTGCCTGGC
>JAKJAE010000319.1 GCA_022707665.1 Chloroflexota bacterium | reverse complement strand
CCCGCCGTTACAGGTCGTCTTCCGTGTCGTCCATGTCCTCAGGTTCGGCAACAGGGACCGGCGTGCCAGCGAGGAGCGCCCGCGCAAAGATCAGGTAGCCGGTGTGCGCGATCATCCGGTCCACGGGCCGCAGCCGCGCCGGAACCGCCTTGTAGGGGCGCAGCATGAGCTCCTCGACCTCGGTAAAGCCGAAGGAGCGCAGCTCCAGGTTCCGCAGAAGGACGCCCACCTGGTTGACGGTGGGAACCAGGCTGCAGAAGAACCCACCACCGCGGAGCGCGGCATGGGCTTGCTGAAGCAGCAACCACGGCTCCCGCACGTCCAGGATGACGGCATCGAGCCCCGTCTCGTCGAACCCGTCTTCGGCGTCGCGCACCTTGAACGTGACATAGGCGTCCAGCCCCACGCGCTCCAGGTTCTTCTGCGCGGTCGCCTGGATATCGGGCCGGGCCTCATAGCTGTAGACGTGACCATCGGGTTGGACCATCCGGGCGAGCGCCAGGGTCAGGCCGCCGCTGCCGGTGCCGGCCTCCAGCACATGGGTCCCTGGACCGATGTTCATCTTCATCAGCATGTAGCCGATCTCTTTGGGGTAGATGATCTGCGTGGCGCGATGCACATCGCGGATCATCTCGTCAAGAGAAGGCGGCAGGATAGTGTAGGCGTAGCCCAGATGGGTCTGGACGCTCTCTCCCCAGCGGCTGCCGATCACGGCATCATGGCTCAGCACGCCGTGGTGCGTCTGGTATTCCTGCCCCGGCTGCATTCGGACAATCGCGGGTTTGCGATCCGCGCCGGAGAGGAGCACGAGGTCACCTTCGTGCACGCTGGCACGATCGCGTGGTTCTGAATGGATTTGAGGTACACTAGGGGGAGCTGGCACGGGACTCCGATCTTTTTACAAATCGCTGCACCCGCATTATAATCAAAGGTGGACAGACCTCAACCTAACGGGGGTGTGTATGCCGGATGAAACCATCGATCGCATGGCTATCACGATAGTCGACGGAGGGCAGTCACGAGACCTGATGAAGGCGCTCGGTGAGCTTGACTACCCCGTAACCACCCTGGATGCCGTGGGCGGCTTCCTCCATGAGGCAATGGTCACGTTGATTGTGGGGATGTCCGAGCAGCGCCTGCCGAAGTTCTTCTCGTTGCTGCGCGAGAAATGCCCCAGTCGCATCCGATACGTGCCGATGGGGGTCGAGCTTTCCCTGTCACCGGGATATCCGATGATGATCGAAGCCCGCGTGGGTGGCGCTACGGTGTTTGTGCTGCCCGTTGAACGCTTTGTGCAGCTATGAGGAGGCCGAGATGAAACTGGTTGTCGCCATTGTCAAGGACTCTGATGCCATGGACGTCTCCGACGCCCTCGTCGAGAACAACTTCCGCATGACCCGGATCGCCAGCACCGGCGGGTTCTTGCGGCGCGGCAATGTCACGCTGCTGATCGGATTGGACGAGGGACAGCTTGACCTGCTGTTCGCTACCATTCAGGGCGCCTGCAGGACGCCTGAGAACCCCAATGAGCACAAGGCCACGATCTTTGTGCTCCCGGCGGAAGATTTCGTCCAACTCGGGTAGGGTGCCGGGTAGAGCTGCATGGCTGAATCAGTAGAGCAGAGGGCCTACCACGGCACGCTGGCGCCTGGAGATCTGGCCAAGGCCCTGGTCGTACGCTTCGACTCAGGCGAGACCCAGGCGCACTGGATGGCTGCGGAGGCCGGGCGGGCGGTCGTTCAGATTCAGAGCCGTCAAATGGAACACCGCGATCCCACGACTGCGGTGACCGTGCACATTTCGCCGACCAAGACCGGGATCACGGTCTCGGTAAGCGAGCAGCAGGTCCTGAGCGTCGCCGCCGATATGGCCAAGACAGGCGTCGAGGCCTGGCTCAACCCGCTGCGATTGCTCGGCGAGATCGACGACATCGCGCGCAATGTGCGCTGGTTGGGCCTGCGCGCTGAGGTCTGGAAGGCCGTCGATGAGTACTGCCGGAACCAGGGCAGCGGGCGTGGCGCCGCGGGAGTATTGCTTCACGTCACCTGCCCCTATTGCGGCACGCCGAACGACATCGGCGCGCAGAACTGCAAGGCCTGTTATGCACCGCTGGCCGCGGTTCAGCCCATCGTCTGTGGGCGCTGCGGATTCCTCAATGAGCCAGAGGCCAGTTTATGCGTTAACTGCGGCGCGGCCCTGTAACGCCGTGCCGTAGGGCGGACTGGACAGTTCGCCCATCTCGGGAGATCGACACGACGCGCAGGGCGAACGCGATAGTTCGCCGTGCTGGCGTTGGGGGAGGTCGCGACGTGACAGAGATTATCCGCGTGTTGATTGCCAAACCCGGCCTGGATGGCCACGATCGAGGAGCCAAGGTGGTGGCGCGCGCGCTTCGCGACGCCGGCATGGAGGTCATCTACACGGGGTTGCGCCAGACGCCTGCAATGGTGGCCGAGGCCGCGTTGCAGGAAGATGTCGACGTTGTCGGGTTGTCGATTCTGTCTGGAGCGCACATGGCACTGGTCCCGCGCATCATGGAAGAACTGCAACAGCGAGGACTCGCCGACCTTCCCGTGTTCCTTGGGGGCATCATCCCCCGGGATGATGTTGCTGCCCTCCAGGCTCTTGGCGTAAGCGCTGTCTTCGGTCCTGGAACCGAGTCGCAGACGATCATCTCCTACATCCAGAACGCCGTGCGGGGTGATCCCGCTTGACGCGAGCCTCTCGCCGCCACCCTGATGGAGCGGCACTGGCTACCTCCGCGCTCGCCGGTGATCGACAGGCGACGGCACGACTGCTCACACTGGTCGAGAATGGCCACTCTCAGGGCCACATAGCGCTGGCAGCGCTCTACCCCCGGGCGGGTCAAGCGCACGTCATCGGTTTCACCGGGTCGACCGGCGCAGGAAAAAGCACCCTGGTCAGCGAGGTGGCCCGTGAGCTCCGCAGCCGCGGCGAGAGGGTGGCGATCGTCGCCGTAGATCCGACCAGCCCCTACTCGGGAGGCGCACTGCTGGGCGATCGCCTCCGGATGCACGATCTGGTCAACGATCCGGGGATCTTCATCCGCAGTATGGCCTCTCGAGGCCACCCCGGCGGGATGGCACGGGCCACCCGTGACGTCATCACCGTGCTGGATGCCCTGGGCGTTCCCGTGATTCTGGTTGAGACGGTGGGGGCAGGTCAGGCCCAGGTCGAGGTCGCGCGCGTGGCGCACACGGTCGTCCTTGTCGAAGCCCCAGGGATGGGCGACGATGTTCAGGCGCTAAAGGCCGGCCTGATGGAGATCGCCGACATCGTCGTTGTCAACAAGGCCGACCGCCCTGAGGCACGCCAGACCCTGCAGGCCATCCGCAGCGCACGGTTACGGGGCCGGTTCACCGAACACGAACGGTTGGGCAACGCACACCCTGCAGCGGATAGCATCACACCCGGGTGGTTGGTCCCGATCCTGGAGACCAGTGCGCTCCAGCATACAGGCGTTGCCGACCTCGTCGATGCAGCCCGGGCTCATCGCGAGTATCTCGTGTCCACGACGCTGTGGGAATCCCTGAGGGCAGATCAGGCAAAGGCCGATGTAGAGGACTGGCTCGACCAGAAGCTGCGGGCACTGGCGCACGAACGCCTTGGAGAAGCACGGCTCATGCAGCAGAGGCCCTGGTGCAGGACCTCATCGCCATCCTGAGTGGCACCGAACGACCAGGAGGTGAGCAAGAGGAAACCTCTCGAGGAGACGCCTGAATGGCCGAAGGGGCGTTCTTACAGTCGCCGGAAATTGAGCAGTCACAAAGGAGGAGACGTGACTCACATAAGATGCTATGGCGAGATCATGTTGTATGCTGGCACCGGCTCTCCCGAACTCGCGGCCCAGATCGCAGTGAATCTGGACCGGCGTCTGTGCGACCGCGAGGTCATCACCTACCCTAACAGCAACCTCTTTGTCAG
>JAKJAE010000318.1 GCA_022707665.1 Chloroflexota bacterium | reverse complement strand
GTGGCGAAGCTGACCTCGTTGACGAATTGCAGTTCCGCTACCCGGGTCCCGTGCCCCAGAGTGTGGAAACGCTGCTCGTGATGCTGGCCGACGGTGCGGAAGCGGCAACGCGGGCGCGTCGTCCAACGACGGAAGAGGAGTTCGCCGCTGTCGTCGATTTCATCTTCGACCAGCGGATGCGCGACGGTCAGCTCAACGAGGTACCGATCACGATGGCGCAGTTACACCTTGTGCGTCAGACGTACGTAAACTTGTTGCGGGGAGCTTTCCATCCGCGCATCCAGTACCCAGAGCCACGCCAGGTCGTCCCTGCGGCTCAGGAAGTAGTCCAGGCGAGTCCGGACGAGGACACTGAGCCGCGCCCCGTGGCCGATCTGGCTCAGGGCGATGTGATGGTCCCGGCTGCCGAGGACGTAGAGCTGCCCCCCGAGACAGCGTTACGGGACGAGGACAGGGGAGAAGATGGTCACGCGGTCCTGGAGGGGGTCAGCCACCTAACTCCGGCAGCTAGTGCTACTCCTGATGCCACTGGTCCTGGGGCCGCATTTACTGCCGTCGCGGATCCGTCTATGGACGAAGAAGATGCCAAGAGCGAAGGATGATTGGATGAGTCGAGGACATCACATTGAGGTGCAGGTAGAGGAAGAGGTGGGACCGGTCGATACGGTCGCCATTGAGCAGGCTGCGCTGCTCACCCTGTTGCGTCACGAACTTGGAGAGCCATGCGAGCTTGCGGTCGTCGTGTCCGATGACGATGCGCTCAGCGACCTCAATCTGCGTTTTCGCGGGATTCGGGGTCCTACTGATGTTCTGTCGTTTGCTGATGACACCCGGGGGCCCTTCTCGAGCGGTGCCACAGGCTTTCTACGCTATCTGGGTGACATCGTCATCTCGCTGGATAGGGCAAAGGCCCAGGCTGCCGAAGCTGGTGGGTCGCTTACTGATGAGCTACAGGTGCTCACGGTGCACGGTGTTCTGCATCTCTTGGGCTATGACCACGAAGAAGCACACGACAAGGAGACTATGTGGGCACAGCAGACCGAGATTCTGCGACTCTTGCACGTCGATATTCCTCTACCGGAGTGAGTTCGCGCCGCCGTAACGGCTTTGGCAGTGGCTTTCGCTACGCTTTCGAGGGACTGTGGTACGTTGTGAGCACACAGCCGAACTTCCGCATTCACCTGGCTGCTGCTGCACTGGTCATCCTGATGGGTGTGTGGTTGGATCTGTCCCTTGTTTCGTGGGGTGTTCTGTCATTGACGATCGGTGGAGTGCTGGTGACCGAGGTCCTGAACACGGCTGTTGAGACGGTCGTCGATCTCGTCTCTCCCGACGATCACATACTGGCAAAACACGCGAAGGATCTCGCTGCTGCGGCTGTTCTACTGGCAGCGGCAGCCTCCGTCATCGTAGGCCTCATCGTCCTTGGGCCGCCGCTCTTGGCACGCGTCCGGTGAAGACCTCCCCCAGATTTCCCTCGCTCCAGCGTCCCACAGCAGTTAAGGCGTGAGCTCCAGACTCAGGCTGTCGCTGCCGGCGGCTGTGCTCCAGCGCACCCCTGTCATTGGGTCATAGACTCCTATCGTCAGGATCAGGGGGACATCCTCACTCCGCACGACCGGGAAAAGGTGGACCTGGACGAAGGCGTCGCCAGGCACGAGCGTGTAAGGGTCTACCCAGAGTCCGTCGTCGATCGCGAGAAGCGTGCCATCCTGATAAAGATGGGCAAAGATCGCCATCCTGGGTCCGCTGTAGACGCCGGGCGGAGGTGGGTAGGGCACGAGTTCCTCTTGAGGCACCGGCAGGGGGGCGACTACTGTCCACCACGTCATCACCTCCAGCGATGTCGCGTCTTCGACTTGTGGTAGCAGGGTCGCTGCCTCGAGGACGAGCGCATTCGCGAATGGAGTGTCATCCAGGACACGCCCATCAGCAGTCTTTGACACTGCCTGGACAGGTATCAGCACCGGTTCCACGACGTACCCCTGAAGCCCTTCAGGGGCCGGACTAGACTGGGACTGGGCCAGAATGGTCTGAATTGCCCGAGCCCGTTGGCCTTCGTCCTGTAGGTAGGTCAGGGTCGGTGCCCCGTATGCGAACGCCAGGGCTCGCTCTGGACTGGCCCAACGGATCCGGATGTCCTGGCGCAGGAGGTCGGTATCCAGTGCGACCTTATCCCAGGGCCCAAAGAGCATGCTGCCAACACTTGCTTCCTGTATGTTGCTGTTCTGGCCAAAGAAAGACGCCAGGCTGCGGTAGTCGGCTCGGTAGAGGAACCTGACCATTGGTGCCTCTGGCCAGTCCCCGAGGTAGTCGCCCAGGTCACGCACTGCTATCAACGCCATCAGCGGGACGACGACGGTTCCGGTGACGAGCCGTATCCAGCGAGACGAGCCTGCTCCGGGCTCGATCAGCGAGGCAAGCAGGAGGTAAGTTGGGGGTAGGGCCAGGATTGTGTGGCCATAGCTCGACGGGGGAAGGCTGATGAGCGCCGGGCTGACTCCGAGAGCAAGCCACACCAGAAGCACTCGCGACTGGGGACGCCGCCAGCGATACAGCGCGACCGCAATACCGATATAGAACAGGATAGCTCCGGGGATTCCGAAGACAGGACGCTCACTTATGTTGTACAGCCATTCCGGATCACCGTGGGCATGGGCCATCCCAAGCGTCGTCCAAGCTGTCTCTATCAGCGGCTGAGGGTCTCCCTCGAGGAGGGCGTGGATGGGTATGGCAAGCTCGCTCACGCGAGCGTCAGCCCCGGCCGTCTGTGCGGCTGCGGAGAACATAGGCAAGGCCAACGCCACGCCAAGGGCGACTGCGGCGAAGTAGGCGCGCCAGCGACCCCGACGCGGCCCTGCAACAGGAACCATCAGGACAAGCAGCACGGGTACGAGGCGTCCGGCATAGTATGTGAGCACGGCGCCACCCACACCGATTGCTACACCGACAAGGCTTCTCCTGGTATGCGAATCCGCTCCGCGTAGCATCCGCCAGCCCCAGTAGACGGCTACGAGTGCCCAGGGCAGCATGCCGATGTGTCGTATCGCCACGCGGCTGTACATGAGACTCCAGAAGGAGATAGCGACCAGACCCGCTCCGACCAGTCCCGCATGACGCCCTATGACGCGCCGTCCTACCGTCCAGGTCAGAATCGTCGTGAGTGTGCCCGCCACAGCCGACAGCCAACGTGCCGAGGCCTGGTTGATGCCGGCGAAGGCGATGATTGGAGCGCGAAGCGTGTGGTACAGTGGTTCGTGGCCTGAAGCTCCGGCGAAGTAGAGCACAGGGCCTGTCTCGAGGATACGTTGCGAGAACGTATACACCTCAATGAGGTCGTCGTCACGCCAGCCAGGTGGAACGTCCATCAGGAGTACCCAACGAAGAGCCCAGGCTAACAGCACGAGGGCGATGGCACCCCAACGCTCAGCAGGACGAAGGTGTTTCACCGGGTCGGTTCCCCTACCGGCAGTAGGACCCGGGTCATAGGGGCGTCGCTCTCGATAGCCGTAGATCCTGGTGGGCAGGGGGCCGGTTCGCCGGATTCCGATCCGCCGGATTCCGATCCGCCGGATTCCGATCCGCATGGGCTTACCTGTAAGCGAACGTTAGTGTCGCGATCATACATGCCCAGGGCGATCACAGTATCACCGAGCGCGACCCCAGGCGGGAGATCCAGCCACTGGATCTGGGCGAAGCGATCACCTGTTTCCCATTGCCATGACGGAGCACCTAGGCGGTCATCTTGGCTCAGAATCGCACCGTTGCTGTCCAAGAGATGGGCGAAAATGGCCAGGTCGCTGTCCGCAGGTGACAGCACCTCCCACAGCGTAAGGAGCTGAAGCGATGAACTGTCCGAGGCTCCAGGCAGTTCCATCTCCAGGCCGTAGCCGATCAGTTGAGCTGTGTCCCCATAGGCGACCGGTGTAGCGACCTCCTGGTAGTCTG